>CALLZJ010000031.1 GCA_937858435.1 uncultured bacterium | reverse complement strand
ACCGAGATGGTGCCGCCTGGCAGCACGCTCAGTCTCTATCCGGCCGGTACCAGGCACTTTCTGCTCCAGTTCCTGGCGGTCCTGCTGGTCTATGT
Source organism: uncultured bacterium (assembly GCA_937858435.1). GTDB lineage: Bacteria > Planctomycetota > Planctomycetia > Gemmatales > HRBIN36 > CALLZJ01. The sequence continues at coordinate 14,658 of CALLZJ010000031.1, read as the reverse complement.
CCTGGCCCGCAACAACCTCGATGGGCTGGCCAGCCTCCGCCGGCTCTCCTGGCTCATGCTCGCCAACGGTGTCGCCCTGGCTTTCCTGGCCTTGCTCCAGCGGTTCACTTCCGAGCCCAACGTCATCTACTGGAGCTATGCCTCACCCGGCACGTCGTTCGGTCCGTTCGTCTGTCGCAACCATTTCCCGTTCTACATGAACGTCTGCCTGGGCATGGGTCTTGGCCTGTTGCTCACGGTGCGGGCCCGGCAGTCACAGTATGCCGAGCGTCCGGGGCCAACCCGCTCCCGTCGGCCAGCGGGTCTGCCCGTGAGCGGACCGGCCAGCGAACTGGATGCCGAGCCCGCCGGCTTCTTCGACTACCTGCAAACCCCCTGGGCCCTCTGGGTGGCGGCCGGCGTAACGCTCATCCTGGCGAGCATCGTCCTGAGCCTGTCCCGGGGCGGGCTGGTCGCGCTCCTGATCGGTGCCGCCGTCGTGATCGTCCTCCGGGCAGTCTCCTCGCGCCGTTGGCATTGGCTCGTGCCGGTCATCTTGATCACGGCGGCCGGCGGCTTGCTGCTGCTCTGGCTGGGGTTCGACGCGCTCGAGTCGCGCTACCGCACCATCTGGCAGGGTGAGGTGCTGTCCGAGCGCATGCTGATCTGGGAGGCGGCCTGGAAGACGTCGCTGGAGTTCCCCTTAACCGGGACCGGGGGCGGCACCTTTGCTTATGTCGAGCCGCTCCATCGGCCCGAGGCCGCCGACCCGCGGATGGCCGGCACCTATGTGCACAACGAATACCTGGAAGCACTCGTCGAGGGGGGGATTCCGCGCCTGGTGCTCACCCTCGTGCTGGTGGGGCTGGTCGTGCACGGTGCGTGGCGGGCCTGGCGGGCACGGCGGGGCCGGGTCGACCAAGGACTCGTCCTGGGCGGCATGCTCGGGTTGCTCGCTTACATCATCCAAAGCGCCGGCGACTTTGGCATGCACCTGCCGGCCCTGGCGCTGCAAGCAACCGTGCTGGCCGCCCTGCTCATGACGATCGGGCGGGCTCCCGATCCGGTGGAGCCGCCCGATGCGGACGTCTGGTCCATCCAAGCTTGGGGCCTGGCACCGCTGGCCGGCTGCGTCTTGGTCGGTTCGTTGGCCCTCTTGCTGGCGGTGTCGGCCTTGCGGCTGCTGGCGACCCAGTCCTGCGTGGCCGAGGCGGTGCGACGATATCCCACGGCCGACTCGCAAGGCATGCTCGACGCGGCCGCCCTGCTCCGCCAGGCGCTCTTTTATTCACCCGACTTTGCCCGCTACCGGCTGGAATGGGCCATGGCCCTGCATCGCGCTCTCGAGCTCCGCCATGCCGAAGACCAGCGGCGTGCCAACGCCAGCGAGGCGGCCCAGATCGTGCTGGCGCTGGGACTGTCCGCCGGCCCCACGGCCAGCATTGGCAAGGCCTGGGGCCAGGTGCTCACTGCGGCTGGGCCGCCCAGTCTGCACCTCCAGCGCGTCCAACTCACGGTGGCCGACCGCGAGATGCGCGGTCCGCTGCTGGCCATGCTGTCACAGCTTGTCGCCGTTCGCAATCAATGCCCGCTCCTCTTGCAGCCGCACCTGCGCCTCGCGGAGTTCGAGAGCTTCTATGTCCAGGCTGAGCCTCGGCTCGTCCATCTCAACCGGGCCAAGAAGCTGCGCGCCTTCGATCCGTTCCTTTGGTTCCAGTGCGGCTTGCAGGAATGGCTCGACGGGAATCAGGCCGAAGCGCTGCGGAGTTGGCGCCGTTGCCTGGAGCTGCCCAAGGCCGACCCCTACTTCTCGCCCATCTTCGAGGAAGTGACCGCCCGGCTGCCCACCGAGGTCTTCTTCACCGAGATCGTGGCGGACAGTCCGCATTACACCTTCGCCGCCGCCCTGCGGCTCTTTCCCAAGCCAGACCAAGTGACCGAGCGCCGGCCCCACCTGGATCGAGCGCTGGCGTTGCTCCGGCGGCACGACGACCTGACGGCGGAGGAGTACCGGCTACGCGGCCACATCCAACACAGCCTGGGGCTCTACAACCAGTCCGAGGACTCGATGCACCAGGCCCTGTTTCGGTCGCCACGCCGGCATGACTGGCGGCTGGAGCTGGCCGCTTTCTACTTGGAACGGCAGCTTCACGTGAAGGCCCGGGACGAGGTCGCCACCGTCCTGGCTCAACAGCCTAACCACCCGCAGGCTCTGGAGTTGCAACGGATCATTCGCGAGAGTCTGATTCCACGTCAAGATCCGTGACGCCGGCTCTTGCTTCGAGAAGGGGCAAAGGAGATTCCGCAAGGTGCCAGAAAACGGCTGCATCGCGGCGCCAACTTCTGTATGATTAAGCTATTGACGACGCATTCTTGCAGTCTGAGGCAGCCATGCCAGGCCCCTCACCCGATTTCCGATCGCCGAGCGGCCGCAAGTCCGCGGGCGACCGTAAGGAGAGCAAGCCCTCAGCGCGCGGCTCCGATCCCGGCGGCGCGTCCCCGGATGACCTGGCGGGTTCGGCCCAACTGTCCTTCGATCCCAACCATCCCTTGCTACAACGCGACGGCCTAGAAATCCCAGGGTTTGAACTGCTCGGCGAGATTGGCCGCGGCAATATGGGCGTCATTTACAAAGCCCGCCAGACCAAGCTCAACCGCGTCGTGGCCCTCAAGATGATCCTGTCCGGCAAGCATGCCGACTCCACGCAGCTCAAACGCTTTCAGACTGAGGCCGAGTCGGTCGGCCGCCTGCACCATCCCAACATCGTGCAGATCTACAACGTCGGCGAGTACGAGGATCAGCCCTACCTGGTCATGGAGTACATCGACGGCGGCAGCCTCGATCGCAAGCTCCGGGGCCGGACTCTCCCCGCGAAGCAGGCCGCCCAGCTCGTGCAGACCTTGGCCCGGGCCATCCAGGCCGCTCATGAGCAAGGCATCATCCACCGCGACCTCAAGCCGGGCAACATTCTCCTGACCGCGCGCGGCGTGCCCAAGATCACCGACTTCGGCCTGGCCAAGAAGCTCGACGAAGACATGCGGGCCACGGCCACGGGTACCATTCTCGGCACCCCCAGTTACATGGCCCCCGAACAGGCCCGGGCCAACAAGCTCCCCGTCTCCCCGGCCACCGACGTCTACGGCCTGGGCGCCATCCTCTACGAGCTGCTCACGGGCCGGCCTCCCTTCAAGGAAGAAACCTTCCTGGACACGATGCTCCAGGTCGTCTCCTCGCCGCCCGTGTCGCCCTCCGAGATCAATCCGCGCGTCCCCATCGCACTGGAGGAGATCTGCCTGCGCTGCCTCTCCAAGGACCCGACGGAGCGCTACCTCACGGCGGCGGGGCTGGCCGAGGCCCTGAGCCACTTCCTGAGCCGGCAGTCCACGCCCCATCCCGCTCGCGGCGACGTCTTGCCCGTGCTCACGCCCATCGGTGAAGCCCGGGACGAGAACGAATCGGTCGTCGACCTGGCGTCGGCGTCGGCCAGCGTCGTGGTGCCGCCAGCCGACGGACCTGGCCTCGGTCAACTCATGACCGACTACCCGATCGCCTCCTTGCTGACCCTCGCCACCGGCATGGTCTACATGACGCTGGCCAGTTGGCTGGCCTGGGCGACTCCGACCGGAGCCGGCGTGCCCATCGCCGTGCTCCCCCTGGTGATCGGCCTGATCTTCCTGAACCTGAGCCGCTGGGTGACGATTACGGGCGGCCTGGCCGTGGCGGGCATCATGGCCGCCGCCATCGCCCAGGGCAATCATGCCTTGCTCGTGGCGCCGTCCTTGCTTGGCATCGCCCTCGGTGTGGCGTCGCGCGGCTTCGCCTGGGCCCTGGATAAGCAGGCCGTCCCCGCCCTGCTCGGCGGCGCCTTGGCCCTGGTCGCCTCGCTCATCGGCATGTTCATCGCCGACAAGCCGGTCCACGAGCCGCATATCTGGAAGTCCGCCAATGCCACGCTCGTTCTGGCGGTGATCGCCAGCGTCGCGGCCATCATCGTCGGCTCCTTCACCGGTGCCCTGCTCGCCAGCCCGGTCCGGCGCCGCTAGCCCCCACCCCGCTTGCCCCCCGACCTCACTTCGGCACCACCCGCGTGCCGGTCAGCCAGTCGTACCACGTCCGCTGGGGCCAAAGCAGGACCAGCAGCGGATAGCTCAGGAGCACCACGGAAAGGCTCGTGCCGAAGAGTACGTACCAGAGCACGTCATTGCGTCGGGTCTGCATGAGCAGCATGCCGGCCACAATGGGCAGGCCGGCCAGGATGGTTCGCGTCGCCGCCCGCCACCGACTCGGCAGGCGCCCCGCATCGGTCCGGAGTGCCAAGCGGAACCAGCGTAGCGTCATCCCGCCCCGTCCCAGCCAGCTCAGGCCGGCGTTGATCAAGAGCAAGGCCGAGAGCAAACTGACGTTAAGAGCTTGCGTGCCCCGCTGATTCACTTCTTCAGGGAGGGAGATCATGAGCAAGGGAACGATCAGAGCGGTCAGGAGCACCATCTCAAGGAAAAGAACAAGCGCCGTGGCGAGCAACTCTCCCAGTCGCACGAGGCGGGAAGTCTCGGTGGGTGCCTCGTCGGTTTCGTGCAGGACCTCCGTCCAATGGGCAAGATCGAACGTAGCCGGATCCGCCGCCAGCAAGTCGTTGATCTGCTTCTCGGCCGAGAGCGGCAAGGCGACACGGATAGGACCGGCGTCACGTTCGTCGCGCTGCTGTCCCTCCAGCAGCAACGTGGCCACATTCTGCAAGAGATGCAGGGCCCGGGCCGCCGGCTCGGCCGCAGTGGAGCCCTCGGCCAGCGGAATGTCGAGCAGGTGGACGTGCCCCTTCTCGTCGAGCCAGACCTGGTCGGGTCCGAGCCGGGGTGGAACGGTCTGGTCGGTCAGGGCTGCCGTCAGCTCATCCGTCAGTTGGCGCAACACGGGCCGGGCTTCGGTCCATGAACGAGCCCCTACCTGCTGGATCATCTGCGGCAGCGACACCCCTGCCCGAGAGAGGAAGGCGTCCCAGCACCAGCCATCCTCTTCATGGCCGCCCGCCAGCCCACGCCACCGGGTGGGCCGACTCAACCCCCGCCGCGTCGGGCACAGCTCCCCCTTCTCCCGCTGCCGCCGCCAGACCCAGACGGCACGCTCCAGGGACGGATCGCTGGCGGTGAGCACTTGCTGTTTGTCTTCCCACGCGAGCGCCCCGACAACGTGGAAACGGTCGACCTGTTCCGGCATCCCGTCCGGCTTGATGACCTGCCATTCGGAGGGCTTCACCAGCGCGGGCATCGGGCGGGCAAACCAGGTGCCGGGCAGCCGCACGACCTGGGTTCCGGAAGCGAACTCATGCACGCCGCGCAAGTTGTTCTGCCGCCTCATGGTCACGCTCACGAGGGCCATGCCGCCAAAGAGCGCGCCAAAGCTGACGAGGTTGCGCTCCGAGTGATGCCAGGTCAAGGCCATGCGCCGGTCGCGCTCGCTCATGGGCTCCTGGGGGTCCACCTCGGCCACCAGCCACAAGAGCGGCAACTCGACCACCGCGAAACAGAGCAGAAACACCAGCGTGCGGCGCAGCGCCTGGCCCCAGTTCGGTGGCAGCCCCTTGGTCACTTGATGGACCCGCAGCCGCATGAGCCATTTGCCCACGCTCGCGCCCCAGCGCCGCTCCATCGTCACGAAGTAGATCAGATGGACCAGATACGCCACCATGAAGGTGCAAAGGTCGTAAGCACGCGTGCCGTCCGCCGGCAAGGTGAGCCATTCCTGAGCGCTGAGGAAATCGACGAGTTCGAGCAGGAGCACGGTCGAGGTGGATAGGAGCCCGAGATCGATCAGGTAGGCAACCTGGCGCAGACCCCGGTCAACGTACCCTCGGCGGCGGGGCAAAAACGGTGTCAGGGCCTGGCGCATCTCCGCCATCGTGGCCCAGCGCTCCTTGCGGTCGCGCTCCAGCCCCTTCAGCACGATCTCCTCCAGCTCGGCGGGCAGGTCGGATCGGGTGGTCCGCAGCGGCGGGACGTCGTCGGCCACGATCCGGGCCATCACGGCCAAGGGATCGCCCGAACTCTCGAACGGGGCCTTGCCCGTGAGCAAGAAGTAGAGCGTGGCTGACACGGCATAGACGTCGGCCTGCTGATCGACCTTCTCGCCCTTGATCTGCTCGGGGGAAGCATAGAGGGGCGTGCCCATGAACGAGCCGGTCTTGGTCAAGCCCGCCTGCTCGGCCAACGAGGTCGGCAGCAGCGACTTGGCCAACCCGAAATCGCCGATCTTCACGCGGCCGTTGGCTTCAAGGAAGCAATTGGACGGCTTGACGTCGCGATGGACCAACCCGAGCCGATGCGCCTCGATCAGTCCGTCCATGACGTCGGCGATCATGGCGACCGCTTCGCGGACATCGAGCGGGCCGCGCTTGGCCACCAGCTCCGCCAGCGTCTGGCCCGTCATCAACTCCATGACGATGCAAGGCCGACCTTGCTCCTCGCTCACGGCCAGGACGAAGACGCAGCGCGGATGGGACAGTTGGCTGGCGAGTCGACCTTCCAGGCGGAAGCGCTGCAGCGAGTCGGCATGGCCCACGAAGTCGCGGCTGATGAGCTTGAGGGCCACGCGCTGGCCGCTCCGCTGGTCCTCCGCCTCGTAGACCGTGCCCATGCCCCCGCCACCGATCCGCCGGAGCAACCGATAGTTGCCCACGGCGGTGGGCTCATCGGCCGGCAGGGCCGCGCCCGGCGTGCCCCGCAGCCAGGTGGACTGATGGGCATGGAGATCGACTTGGCTTTCGGTCGGGGCGCGGGGCGGCAGCGTCGGCGCCTCGGCCAGCGCCAGGGCGGACGTGGAGACCGGCCGGAGCGGCTTACCGCAGAAGCTGCAGAAGTTGGGGGGCTCGCCCGAAAACTCCAGCCGCTTCGCACAGTGAGTGCAGACGATCTCCATGGCCGCCGTACTTCACTTGGGGATGACACCGAGCTCCCGGCCCACGTCGATGAACGCCTCCAGGGCGCGGTCGAGATGAGCCGGCGTATGAGCCGCCGACATTTGCATGCGAATCCGCGCCTGGCCGTGCGGCACGACCGGATAGCTGAAGCCGATGACGTAGATGCCACGCTCCAAGAGCTTGTCCGCCATGGTGCTGGCCACGCGGGCATCGTAGAGCATGATGGGCATAATCGGATGGCGGCCGGGCTTGAGCGTGAAGCCCGCCTGGGTCAGACCGGCCCGCATCTTCTGGGCATTCTCGTGGAGCCGGGCCCGCAGCTCGCCTCCCTGGTCGATCAACTCCAGGGCCTTGAGGGCGGCCACCGCGACGGCCGGCGGCAGGGCATTCGAGAAGAGGTAGGGGCGCGACCGCTGCCGCAGCAGTTCGACCACGTCCCCCCGGGCCACGGTGTAGCCGCCCACCGAGCCCGACAGCGTCTTGCCGATCGTGCTGGTGATGATGTCGATCCGCTCCATGACGCCACATTCTTCGAGCGAACCGCGGCCGGTGGCGCCCAGGAAGCCGGTGGCGTGGCAGTCGTCGATCATGACGGCGGCCTGGTGCTGGTCGGCGAGCGTGCAGATGTCGGCGAGCGGCGCGATGTCGCCGTCCATGGAAAAGACGCCGTCGGTGGCGATGAGCTTAATCCGAGCGTCGCCAGCCTCGACCAGGCAGCGCGCCAGGTCAGCCATGTCGGCATGCTTGTAGCGGAAGCGCCGCGCCTTGCACAGCCGGATGCCGTCGATGATGCTCGCATGGTTCAGTTCGTCGCTGATGACGGCATCCTGCTCGCCGAGCAAGGTCTCGAAGAGACCGCCGTTGGCATCGAAGCAGGAGTTGTAAAGGATGGCATCGTCCTTGCCGTAGAACTTGGCGATGACGGCTTCGAGCTGTTTGTGCGGCGTCTGGGTGCCGCAAATGAAGCGGACCGAGGCCATGCCCATGCCATAGTGCTTGAGGCCGTCGATGGCGGCGGCGACGATCCCGGGATGGTTGGCCAGGCCCATGTAGTTGTTGGCGCAGAAGTTGATCACGTGGCCCCGCTGGGCGACCTCGATATCCGCGCCCTGGGGGCTGATGATGAGCCGTTCGCTTTTCCACGTGCCGGCGGCGCGGATGGACTCTAGCGTCGCGCTGACGGCGTTCAGTAAAGGGGCGTCCATGGTCTACTCCTGCCGATAACGCTGACGGATGGCGGGCAACAGGTACTGTTCGAAAGCCGCTTCGAGATCGTAGTGCGGGACGAAGCCCCAGTCGCGGCGCGCGGCCCGATCGTCCACGTCGGCGGGCCAGGTGTCGACGATACCCTGCCGCTTCTGGTGGACCTGGAAGTCGATCTGAGCCCGGGGGTAAGCCTGGAGCACGCGGTCACGCAGCTCGGCCGCCGAGGGGTTGAACGCGCCGATGTTGTAGACGTGCTGGGACAGAGCGCTGCGGGGCGCCGCCGCCAGCTTGAGCAAGGCCGTCACGCTATCGGGCATGGCCATGAAGGGGATGCGCGTATCGGGCCGGACGAAACAGCCGTAAGGCTTGCCCTGGGCGGCGGCGTGGAGCATCTCCGGGGCATAGTCCGATGTGCCGCCCGAGGGCACGGTGGCAGCCGAGATCAACCCCGGGAAGCGGATCGCCCGAAAGTCGACCTTGCCGGCCAGGGGTTCAGCCGCGAGCTGCTTGTACCACTGGGCGTAGTAGCGGCCAAGCTGTTCGCAGTAGAGTTTGTTGCAGCCGTACATCGTCGTCGGCGTGTTGAAGTCGCCCTCGGCCACGCGGCCGGCCTGGTTCTTGGCGTCCAGGCTCGGCAGACCGTAAATGGCGATCGACGACGGATACATGAAGACCACGGCGCGGCCGTGCGACTCGCCTTCCTTCTGGGCGAACTCGAGCAGGTTGAGCGTGCCTTCGACGTTGACGTGATGGGCGGTCACCGGCGCGAATTCGCTCCGCGTGGACAGGAGTGCCGCCAGGTGGAAGACCAGTTCGATCTCGAACTCGACCAGGACGCGGTCGAGAAGCTGTTGATCGAGGATGGAGCCGACGAAGTGTTTGCGGACGTGGCGCTTGAGGTCGGGCTCCAGGTCGGCCAAGTCCAGCGTGACGATGTCATGCTGGCCCAGCTCGGCGAGTCGGACGATCAGACTGTGACCGATCTCGCCGCTCGCCCCGGTGATGAGGACAACGGGTTTGCGGGCCATGGCCGCTGACTCCAAGGCAAGGCCGCCACCGGTGAAGCACGGTCGGCGGCCGGGGGATCAAGAGGCCGGCCAGGCATCGTCGACCCGGCGGGCGAACCGGGTCGAGAATCGCTGCCTGGCCGTGGGTCCTGTCAGCTCGGAGGCTGTTCCGGAGTCTCTGTTGGGGGTGGGGCCGGCGGCTCCGTCCCGCCACGTGCCTCGCCCGGGGTCTCCTCGCCCTTGGGTTTCTTGGCCTCGTACAGTGCCTTGAGTTCGCCAAACGTCCGCAGTGGCGTGGCGCCCTGGAGCGCCTCGCTGGAGAGCTTGGGCGGCGGCTTGGGCCGCTCCTTGCGCTGCACGGGCATGCGCGCCGGCGGACCACCTTTGCCCGCGGGACCGCGCGGCGGCCGTTCGCTTGGCTCCGGCCGAGGCGGCGGCGGCTGCATCGGCGGGGCCTTCCGATCCGGCGTCGCCACCTGCGGGGCGAAGAGCTTGCTCTTGGCGTCAGCCTCGCTGTTCGCCGGCTTGGGCGTCTCACGCCGCTCTCGGGGCGGCCGTCGTTCGGGCGGCTTCCGCTCGGGCGGTTTCCGCTCCGTGCCCGGCGGGATCATCGTCAACGACACCCGCTTGCGCTCGTGGTCCATGTTCAGGACCCAGACCGTCACCACGTCGCCCACCGCCACCAGATCATAGGGACTCTTGATGAAGCGATTGGCCAACTGACTGATGTGGACCAGACCGCTGTCCTTGAGGCCAATGTCGATGAAGGCGCCGAAGTCGACCACATTCTGCACGACGCCGCGTAGCTCTTGGCCCTCACGCAGTTCCTCGATGCGCAGCAGACCTTTCTTGGCGAGGGGACGTGGCTCTTGTTCACGCGGATCGACACCGATCCGGGCCGCGAGCGTGGCGAGTTCCTGCAAGTGGGCGGGAGTGCAGTTCCACTCGGTGGCCAGGGCGGCGTCCCGGGCCGTGGTTTGGACGCGCTCCACGGCGGCCGCGCGCTGCCCGGCATCGAACAACTCTTCGAGATTGGTCCCCGCTCGTTCAAGAAGCCGGCGGGTCAGGTCGTAGTCAGTGGGATGGATGGGCGTGCGGTCAAAGGGCTCGGCAGCAGCCTGGACGCGGAGGATGCCAAGGGCCTGGTTCATGGCGGCCTCGGGCACGTCGGCCACGGACTTGAGCGCTTCCCGCGAGGCGAAGGGGCCATGCTGCTGGCGATGCTGGACGATGGCCAAGGCCAGGATCGGATTTAGCCCGGCCACAAAGCGGAGCAGCGCTGGAGCCGCGCGGTTGACATCCACGCCCACCAGGTTGACGCAATCCTCGACCTCGGCGGTGAGCGCTTCCTTGAGCCGCTTTTCGGGCAGGTCGTTATGGTGCAGCCCCACGCTCAGGGCCACGGGATCGACCTTGACGAACTCGGCCAGCGGATCGAGGAGCCGTCGGCCAAGCGCAGCCGCTCCTCGGGTCGGCGGGTCGAGGTTAGGCAACTCTTCGCGGGCCACCGTGCTGACGATGTACTGGTTGATCCCAGCCTCGGTGACGACGTAGTAATGGAGGTCGGGCAGCTTCTCCGCCAGCAGACTGCCCAGGAACTCTTCCAGCTCGCGGTAGCCGAGCCCATGTCCCAGGGCAATGGCGGCACACTGATGCTCGCTGACCCAAGCGGCCAGGGAGTTCTTCGCCTCGGCCAGGCGCTCGGCCGGCGTGGGGACAGGCGGAGCGGGTGGGGCCGGTGGCTCTGGCGGGGCCGCTGCTTCCGCTGCGGTTGTTTCCGACGGGGGCGTGGCCGGTGCCTCTGTTTCCGCGGGAGCCGGCGCTTCGGTTGCCGACTCGGCTGCGGGCATGGCCGGCACCGTTGCCTCCGCGCTCGTCGATGCTGCGGGAGGCTTTGTGGCTGGCATCTCAGGAGCTGCCTCCGCTGCCGGGGGCGTCGGCGCGGGGCTGGTAGCGGTCTCGCCCTTCGCCTTGTCCTTCTTGCCGGGCCGCTCCGCGAGTTCGACCAGATGCATGGCCCGATGGTCGAGCGGCTGGCCGTGCTCGTCGAGGATCACGAGGCGACAACCACCCTTGTAGGCTGGATGGATCGCCATGATCTTGCCCGGCGCGAAGGTCGGCTGGAGCAACAAGCGGCGGAGGTTGCGCGCCACCAGATGGATGGCGTGCTCCTCGGCCTTTTCGGTGAGGTCGCGGCGCATTTCGCGGTCGAGGGCCGGGACCAGGACCTGGGTGACGGCCGTTTCGAGGCAGGACTCGAGCAGCGCGGCATGCGGATGGTCGGCAAGATGGAGCCGCTCGCGGACTACCTCAAGCAGGCGGGCGATGTTGTAATCCAGCTTGACCGTGATCGCTTTGGCCTTTTCCGCCCGATTGATGGCCAGGATGCGATGAGGGGCGAGGTGGCGCGGCGCGTCGGTGAACTGATGGTAGTCCTTGAACTCCTTGGCGACGTTTTCGGCCACCCCCTCGGCCTTGGCGGTGGTCAGCTTGGCCGTTTCCCAGAGGAACCGTCGGGCCCCGTCGCGGACGGCAGCCGCCTCGGCCAGCATCTCCGCCAGGAGCAGCCGCACATTGGCTTCCACGTCCTCCGGCGAGTTGAGGCCCCGTTCCGGCGCGACGAACGTGGGCAGCATCTCAGCGAAGGTGGCGACGGCCGGATCGCGGGACCAGATGGCCTGGGCCAGCCCTTCGACGCCCTTGTCCCGAGCCGATTGGGCAAAGGACTTGCGCCGTGGCTTGAAAGGCAGGTAGAGGTCTTCGAGTCGGCGGGCCGTGTCGGCATGGATGATCTGATGCTGAAGCTCGTCGGTTAGCTTGCCCAGGGCCTGGATGTTGCGGAGGACGGTCTGCTTGCGTTCGGCGAGAAGCTTCTGCTGTTGGAGCCGGCGCTGCACCTGGCGGAGTTGCTCGGAGGTGAGCCCGCCGACGCGCTCCCGGCGGTAATGAGCGATAAAGGGAACGGCCAAGCCTTCTTCCAGCAGGTGGATGGCCTGTTCGACCTGGGTCTTGCGGATCTGCAGGTCCTGGGCGATGCGGCCCACGTCGATGTCCACCTTCACCGGCGCGGCTGGCTTGGCGGGGGGCGTGGCTGGCTCCGCGGCTGCTGGCGTGGCGGCCTCCGGCGTGGCTGTAGGGCTGGCCGTTTCCGGAACGGGTCCGACCGCTGCTTCCATGGGAGGAGCAGTGGGATCCGTATCCGGGGTCGAGGCCACAACGGGCTCGGCCGACTGCGGGGCCGGCGCTGGAGGCGCGGCCGCCTCCGGCACGGGGAGCGGCGCCGGGACGGGGACTTCACTCATGCTGCATAAACCTGAGGCAAACTCGAGTCGGACGCCAGCCTAACAGCGTACTGTAGCGCTTCGCCAAAGCAAAGCCTATTTTCGCATATCCGCAGTTCTGGCCAAGGATAAGGTCACGGCCGGCAAACGAGTGGGTCACAGCTCCGCCACGCTTCGGCCGCGCGCCCTTCCTCGTCGACCTTGCCTCGTGCTCCGAGACGAAAGCGCGCTTGTTGCAAGTTGGCGATCTTCAGACAACTCGTGCCCCACTTGACGGTGCCGACTCCAGGTCACTGATTGGCTCCCTTGATGAGGTTGAGACAAGGCAGTCTTGTACTGCCCGGCGGCCTCAACGGCCATTCGAACGGACCACAGCCTCGGACATTTCGCAAGGACTTGCCACGGCCAGAATGACACCATTGCCAGTCGTCGATTGGTGCCGTATTGGCATCTACATTGCTGCTGCCGATTAGGCAGAAGCATCTGTAAAATGTTATTTTGTAACTGTTTACGACAAATCTGGACTTGCGATCCGGTTTGGCATTGGACGTGCAATGACCTTGGCCAGTTCGAAGGTCAGCGATCGGGAGCCGTGATCCGACGGGCGGAGTCACGGCTGCCTTATCGGCAGATACAGTAAGGAGTAGAGAAATGGCCATGCAGATGCTGCCCGGGTTCAGTCACTTCCTGCGGGAGATGCGTCGGTTTCAGCGCGACTTCTCGCGGCTGGAAGATCAGTTGGATCGCGGGCTCTGGTCGCGTGCCGCGGTCGGGACCACGGGGCCGCTGCTCAACGTGAGCGAGGATGCGGAGTCGGTTTGTGCCGAGGCCGAGTTGCCCGGCTGCAAGCAGGATCAGATCGAAGTCTTCGTCGTGGGTCGGAATCAGCTTGTCATCAAGGGGCGGCGCGAAGCCCAAACGATGGAGAAGGCGGTCTGTCATCGACAGGAGCGGGGCTTCACGGCCTTCACGCGGGCACTGACGTTGCCGGCCGACGTGAACCCCGATCAGGTCGAAGCCAAGTTGGAGAATGGCGTGCTGCGGATTCGATTGGCGAAGTCGCCCGAGGCGCGGCCCCGCAAGATCGCGGTCAAGGGCGAGTAAGCCGACGCCAGTCGATCCACGTTCCGTTTCCTCCGATACCAAGCCTTCACGCAAAGGAGCCAAGTCATGACTGAAATCACCAAGACGGAAGCCTCGCCGCTCGCGAATGCCGAACCCACGCGCGGCACGGAGAACTACTTCTCGCCGCTGGTCGACGTGTTCGAGACCGAGCATGAGCTGATCTTCTTCGCCGACATGCCCGGCGCCACGCCGGACGACATCCAGTTGCGCTACGACCGCGGCGAACTGGTGCTGCACGGCAAGGTGAAGCCGCGGACCCTGCCGGGCCAGCCGCTGCTCCGTGAGTTCGAAGTCGGCGACTTCTACCGCACCTTCGCGGTCAACGAGGAAGTCGATCCGTCGCAGATCGAGGCAGAGTACAAGCTGGGCGTGCTCAAGGTCCGGCTGCCCAAGCGCGAGGAAGTCAAGCCGCGCCGGATCGCCATCAAGGGCTAAGGCCACTCGGCAGCGCGACCCCCGCGTTGCCGGACGCCGCAGGTCCAGGGCCCCATGCCCCGGATCGGCGGCGTCTTTCAGTTTCGAAAGCTGCCCGCCTGCACCACCCGTCGGCCGGCACCGCTGGCCGCATAAAGCCCTTCATGCGGATCGGCGGTGGAGCGGTCGGCAGGGAGCGGGACGATAACGAAATCGGCAGGGGTTCCCGGGGCGAGTTGGCCGCGCGCCGCGTCGCCCAGCGCCAGGGCTCCGTGGCGGGTGGCCATGGCGAGCAGCCGCGCGGGGGGCAGCGAGGCCGGCCAGTGCTGCCAGACGTGATGCACCTCTTGCCACAAGTCCAGATCGGGATTCGAAGCCAGGCTGTCCGTGCCCAGGGCGACGTTCAACCCCGATTCCAGCATCTCGGCAAAGGGGTGGGGCGTATGGCCGAAGACGGCATGGGTGCGCGGGCAGTAGACGACATGGTGCCGACTCAAGGTCGGCCAGGCCGACCGTGGGAAGTAGTTGGCATGGGCGATGAGCCAAGGGGTCGAGGTCCAGTGGAGAGGCTCCTCCACGGAGGCGAGCAGAGCGGCCGGCGACCAGACGTTCAGCCGTTCGAGAAACTCGGCGAAGGGGCCCGTGCGATCGGCCAGAAGCGTCAACTCGTCGAAAGTCTCCGCCAGATGGGTGGCAACGGGGATCGCCTGCCGTGCTGCCCATTCCCAGAGG
>CALLZJ010000030.1 GCA_937858435.1 uncultured bacterium | reverse complement strand
AAACCCTCTAACGCCACTAGACCTCCCCACGGCATCATAGTAGCCCGCGGCTACCCATGCGCAAAGCATGGCCTGCAAAACCTGGGACGGCTTCGGCTAAGCGCCTAGAATAGAGGCGAAAGGAAGGCCCGCCATGAACCCTGGGCTGAATCCGGTGAGTCCGTACGAACGCCGTCAGGCGGCTCAACTCTACGAGCGCGCCCGGCAGGCCCTGCAGCAGAAACAACTCGACTATGCCATTAGCCTGCTAGCCGAGTGTTGTGACCTGGATCCGGCCAATGTCGTTGCCCGCCGGACGCTGCGGCAGACGCAGCGAACGAAGCACGGCAGCCCCAGCCAGTTGGGCGCCGCCTCTTGGTTTCTGACGTCGCTGCGGCGCGTGCGCTTGCGGCAGGCTAAACTGCGGGGCGACCATCAAGCCGTGCTTGGCCATGGTGAAGTGATTCTGGGTCGGCGTCCCTGGGACGTTCCCGCGCAACTGGCCATGGCGACGGCCGCCGAGCGGCTAGGGCTAATGGAAGTCGCGGCAGTCATCTTGGAGCTGGCCCGCATGGGTGATCCACGCGAGCCCCGCGTCGCCCGAGCGCTGGCCCTGCTCTATGAGAAGGTCGGCAACTACGCCCGTGCCGTGCCGCCCGGGCAGGTCGTGGCCGAAGAAGTGCCGGCGGGCCCTGACGCCAGCCGCAAGGTGAAGGCCCTGGCCGCGAGCCACACTCTCCGCGTCGGCGACTATGCTGGCAAGGCGCTGGACGAAGAGGGCATGATCGCGGTCCGGCGCGATGCCGTCCTCACCCCCGCCGAGCAAGAACGCCAGCACCATCGCCAACGCGATCGGGACATTGACAAGCTCAAGGAACTGGTCGCACGGCAGCCGACCCAGCCCCAACCCTACCTGCGCCTGGCCGATCTGCTCCGAGCCGCGGGTGAAGCCGAGGCCGCGCGGGAAACTCTCGAACAGGGGCTGCAGGCCACGCAGCGTCACGTCGACATCCAGATGAGCCTGATCGACCTGGAGATCGATCCCTGCCGCGAGAATCTGCGGTTGACGTTGCGGCGGCTCGAAGACGATCCGGACGATGCCGCCCTGCAGGAGCAACGGGCCCGCTGGGAGAAGGAAGTGGCCGCTCGTGAGCTTGCGTATTTCCGACAACGCGCGGACCGGTCGCCCAGCGACGCCTTGTCGCGGATCGAGGCCGCCGTCCGCTTACGGCAGCTTGGCAAGCCGAAGGATGCCATCCTGGAGTTGGAACCGCTCAAGGCCGACGAGCGGTGGGGGTGGCGGGCCTGGGTGGAACTCGCCGAGTGCTACGTGGCCCGCCGCAATGCCCTCTTGGCGCGCAAGCACTGGGACGAGGCCCTCGCTCGGCTGCCCGCCGACCGGGAAGCGGAGCGCGCGATGTTGGCCCAGCGAGCCGCCGACGCGGCGAGTTCTCTTCAGGATGAAGCCGCAGTTCGGCACTTCACCGAACTGGGCGCCGCCAGCCCCATGGTTTGAGCCTGTCCCTGCGAGTGGTTGACCGTATGCCCGTTCCCGATCCTGCCGGCGCTGTACCCCCTTCCTACAGCACCCTCTGGCTCTGGGTCCGCCGGGGGCGCGCCTTCCTGGCCACCTGCGGAGCTGTCTGGCTCAGCTTCTTCATGTTGTGGAACACTGTCTTCGTTGACGGCGATGTCTCTTGCGACTTCGCCGGCCAATGGCTGATGGGCCGCGTGTTCTACGAAACCTGGTGGTCCCGCGACAACACCACGACACGGAACCTCTATCTGCCCAAGCCCATGGCCGAGATTCTCGCCAAGGGCTTTAGGCCCGACGCCTACGCCTCGGCCTACAAGCCCAACGTCTACGAGGCCCTGGTCCACCAGATTTTACGCAAGGGCTATCCGCGCCCCACGCCACCCTTCCCACCCAAGGGAGCCAACCCCGTCTGGGAGCCTCTGCTGCCGCCGCTACCGGCCTCAGCCTGGTGGCCCCTACCCGAACTACCCTGGACCTGGCTCGAAACATTCGCCGCCGAGAATGCCAAGCTCATTGACCCGATCATCGAAGGCCCGCTCTACCCGCCGACCGCGGGCCTCATTTACATGCCCATCGGCATGATGTCCCCCAAAGCCGCTCACGCGGTTGTCAATGTGCTCTACCTGCAGATGGCCGTCCTGTGTGGCTGGCTGCTCACGGTCATCACCCGCCGCCGACTCGTCTGGGCCGAGGGGACCCTCTTGGTCCTGGCTTTCCCCAATACCTATCAGGCGATTCTGCTCGGCCAGAACAGCGTCCTCTCGCTGACCATCCTGCTCGGCGGTTGGGCTTTGTTCGTCCGGCAACGGCCGATCCTCGCCGGGCTCGTCTGGGGCCTGTTCGCCTACAAGCCCGTCTTCGCCGTGGCCCTGTTGCTGGTTCCGATCGCCCTCTTGCAGTTGCGTTTGCTCGCCGGCATGGTCATGGGCGGCGGGCTCTTTGTGCTCCTCACCTTGCCCTTCACCGGCATCGACGGCCTCGAACGCTTCTGGCGCGGCCGCACCGATCCGACTTATGAAAACGCCCACGAACTGAACCCCTGGGAACGCTGGCTCGTCGTCGGGCAGCATGCCACTATGATGTACGCCTACGACCGCAATTGGATTTGGATGAGCCGCGACCTGCGCGGCCTGGCCCGCAGGAAGATGTGGTCCGGGGAGGATCTCGAACGCTGGGCAACTGTCCTACGCCACCGGTATTTTCATGGCGTGGACTTCGGCTGGAAGCTGGTCCATCTCCACGAACTACCCGAGCAATTGGGCCGCGCCCCTGACTGGCCCGGCCGGCCGCCGCCACCCCCGGAGAGCGATGCCCATGATCCCACGTCGAGCGCTCACTGGGACCCGTACCTCATGTACTACGACGATGGTGGCGGGAACAAGTTCTGGCTGCGTGTGAACGACACCTACTGGGACCGGGCCCTGCAGCGGGTCAACACCGGTGATCGCCGAGACGAGGACGTGCGCCGGTTCCTCGGGCTCGAGCGAACGATCACCGAGTGGATGTCCTTGATCGGTAACGCCCTCTTGCTCCAAGTGGTTGGCATCACGCTCGGTTACACGTGGCTGCTGCGCTGGCGGCGTCGCCGGGCCGGAGGTAGCTGGCCTCAACCAGCCATCGGGCTCCGGGCGGCCTTTCTCGTCACCGGGGCCATTTTCGTTTGCCCCCATTTCATGCACTACGATCTGCTGCTCTTCCTGTTGCCCGTGGCCCTCGTGCTGGCCGAGTTTCCCGTCCTCGGCTGGGGCAGCCGTACGGTCGCGGTGCTGATCGTGGCGGGCCTGATCCTATGCAATTATGACATGAGTTGCCACAACGGCATCTGCCGACCGCCCTTCGAGACCTTCTTGTTGCTCTTCTTCTGGGCCTGGACGGGACTGTTGGCCTGGGGCGAAGCGGGTCGGGTCGAACGTGAGGTCGAGGACGTCAGCGTGGTTGCCTGATGTTGCTTTTACAGACCCGCCA
>CALLZJ010000029.1 GCA_937858435.1 uncultured bacterium | reverse complement strand
AAGATGATTTGCATGAAGAAGAGCAGGCCCGCGAAAAGGGACCCCGCCACCAGGATGCGGCGGAAGTTCAGCTTCGGGCTGGCGATCATCCAGAAGAGAATAGCGGCACCGACAGTCACGCCCACCAGCCGCCGGCCGCCCGTTTGCGCGAGAAACGCCACGATGGTGACCGACATGAGCAACGACACGAACGTCTGCGGATGAAAGAGACCGCGACGCAGAATGATGACCGCGGTGAGCGTCGGCAGCACGTAACCGAAGTATTGCATGTGATCGCGGAAAGACCACCAGCCGCCGTACGCGGACCGGGCCCAAGGAGCCAGCCAGCGATTGACGAGCAGGGCCTTGAACATCCGCTCGAAGTCGAAATCGCTGGCGTACCAGTAGTTGAACATGCCGAGCAGGAAGAAGACGATCGACAACTGGAAGGTGCGATCTGCGTCCATCGGGATGTAGGTTGAACGAACGAGCATCCGTGGCAGCGGAAACGGGGGCACGAGGTTGGATAGCCAGAAGCCGATCATGAACAGGCCAACGGCGATGAAGGCGCCGGTCACACCCTCCTCCGAAACGTTGGACATGGCATAAGCGTTCTGGAGCAGGTCCAGGAACAGCCAGTAGATGATGCCAAAACAGACCATGTGCTCGACGCGGAGAATGGCCTTGGAATTGCGCCAGAAGGCCACGCCCACCGGCAATAACAAGGCCACCGACATCACCACGGCCGAGGGGAACAAGGCTCCGAGCTTGAAGATGTCACCCGGGATCAGCATGTAGGCCAGCATCGTGCCAATGATGGCAGACGCCAGTCCCACCCAGGGGAACACCGGGAGTTCCGCGCGGGTCAGATGATAAACGGGAGCGGGAGCCGGGGTAGGGGACTCAGACACGCACTCACTCCTGGGAGACAGTTGCCATGTTCACCATTCTAACAGGCGGACTTTCCGACCGCGCCTGGGTTTCCAGAGGTGGCAAGTGCGGAACGACCGCGTCCCAGGGCAGGGGACCATGCCGGCGTAGGTGCCGGCTCAAACGATAAATAGCCGGTCGAACGGGCTGGCGACCCTGGCGTAACCGCCAGGCATCGCGCCAGCCCCGAAGGCTTCCTTCCAGGCTCCAGCGCAGCCGAGCACTGCGACCATGCCGAAGGGCGAACCAGAGCCCCCGAAACGTGGTGCCGACGAGATGTACGGGCAACCAGGGCCAGGGGACATTGTGCATGGCAAAGAGCACGTCGTTGCGGCGGGCATGGACGTCGATCCGGCGAAAGTCGCGCCGCGGAGATTCATAGTGGTGCAAGGGGTCGGCCAGTCCCACGCGCACGACGTAGCCCGCATTAAGGAGGCGGATCGTGAAGTCGCCCTCTTCGTTCTGATGGACGAGCAGGGCCCGGTAGCCGCCCAGCCTCAGAAACACATCACGGCGAAGAGCGTGAGCCGTGCCGATGTAGGATTCGCACACGTACACCGTGTCGGTCGAGGGAGCCCGCTGCAGGACCTCGGGGCCCTGCCGGACGTTGCAGAAGGGCATAGCCACGGCCGCGATTCGTGGATCAGTGAACTCCGCCAGGGTCTGCTCGACGGTGTGGGGTGAAACGAACTCCGCGTCGTCATCCAAAGAGAAGACGAAGGGCGAGGTGGCGAGTTCCGCTCCCTGGTTGCGCCGGGCAATGAGTCCTTGTGACTCGGTGCAAGTCACCAGCCGCATCTGAGGAAACTCGCGCCGCACCATCTCCGAAGTGTCGTCGGTCGAACCATCGTCGATGACGACGACCTCGAGCGGCACCGTCTGCCGTTGGCAGGATGTCAGGGCCACGCGCAAGTCATCCTTGCGGTTCTTCGTCGTCATGACCACGGTGGCTTGGGGCGCTGTCATCTCGTTCAACTATCCCTGCTTGCCGGTCGGCCCGGGTGCCTTAAGACAAGTCTGGCAAGGCTTCCTAGTTCGGGATCATTCGCATGTCGCAAGCTGCCCCCACCGAAGCCACCGAACTGTACCTTGCTGGAGCATACAAGAGTCGGCACCCCGACTGGCACCTGGCCGATGCTCCACGCAAGGCTGCGGACCTTCAACCCGGCCTCGACGCTTTGCTCAAGGAGTGGAACAAGCAGACGCTCCGACTGGCGGACGTTGGAGCCGGGACAGGAGGTGTCCTGGATCAGGTGCTCACACGGTTGCGAAACGCAGCTCCTCAACTGGACATCCAGGGTACGGGCTTCGAGATCGCCGCCGAAGCGGTCGCCCTCGGCCGGCAGCAGTTTCCCCATCTCGACCTGCGCGAGAAGTCCTTCACCGTGGACGACGGACCCTTCGATGCCGTCATGCTCGTTGACGTCCTCGAACACCTGGAGAACCCCTGGGCATTGCTCCGGGAAGCCAGGGCCGCTTCTTCCTACCTGTTGGTACGCCAGCCCCTTCTGGAGAACTTCTCGACCTTCCGCCACCGCAACTACCGGGCTGAGCGTGAAACGTGGGGGCATATCGGCTTCTTTACCTACCGCTCGTTCCTGGACCTCGCTGCCGCCACGGGCTGGCAGCCCGTGCACATCGAATTGCGGGCTCCGTGGGAGCTTGCCGATGCAGCCCCCCGCCGCGCCTGGCTGCAGCGCTTGCTGGTGCGGCTACATCGTGAATGGGCGTCTTTCTTCCTGGCCGGCTTCTACCTCAACGGCCTCTTCCGGGCAGTCTAACCGGAAATCGCTCCGACTGCTGCGAGTTCCCTTTCCAGCACGTTGGCCAGCACTAGGTGGCCGGCGGGTGAAAAGTGGCAATCATGCGGTTCGAGAAACACGCTTTCCGCCTCTGCCCCCAGATCACGAAAGGGTGGAAGGAGGTCCACAACGCGCACATTCGGATGGCGTGCCAAGCTCTGGAACCGGTCCCAGTAGTTTCGGGCCATCTGCTGCCGCAGATAGGAGACATAGAAGACGGGCACGAGCAGGATGGGCTTGCCCTCCGCGCCCGCGATGAACCTCTCGATTAGCGCCTCCATCAATTGCCAGGCGGGGTGCTTGGGGTCGGCATATTCCGGGAAGGGCTCCCAGGGCCGCAACCGCCCCACTTGGCGCTTCAGCCAGCCGGCTCCTGGTGCCTGGGCGGCTAAGCGCCGCCACCAGCGACCGGGGACGATGGCATCGTCGGCGCCCAGTCCGGCCGGTGCGAGCCGCCGCTCATCCCGCACCGGCACGTTGCGTAGCTGCAGCCCTTGGGGTGTCAGCTCAAAGCGGGGTTTGGGAATCAGAACCATGGCACCGCTCGCGGGGTCCGCGGCCGCTCGCGCTTCAACCAGATTGCGCCGAATGTTCTGAAGGAACGGCATGAGCACCAAGGCATCATGTTCATAGTGCCGGCCCACTTCCTCGAAGAGAAGCAGTTGCTGATCGGTCCCCGTTCCTTCCAGGCCGAAGTTGATCACTTCCAGGTCGGGTCGGCGCGCTTCGAGCAGTTCGGAGAATCGCTGGTCGTTGCTCACGTACTGGCCGGCCGCAAACGAATCGCCGAAGACCAGGACCCGTCGGACACCGACGGGACGGGCCCGTGTGTAGGTTCGGTCCGAGCGAATGCCCTCGGCATTGGTCCGCAGCCGATAGCGTCCGCCACCGGGCCGCGGCAGCTCATGCACGGTATCTGGCGCGTACTCGTACCCGAGCACCGGGTGATGCCGGATGTAGGGCTTCGAGTCGACGGCCCGCTCTTGGGGCGGTGCGGCCATCACGCCGACTCTCCCTGATCACGCCAATTGCTCGACTTGGCTACCAAAGCGTGTAAATCTCGTCGGGAATCTCGGACTCGCCACGTTGCGATCCGCGCTCGGCACGGGTACTCGGCTGGGGAGCGTAGCGGCGGGCCAGGCGGAACAACAGCATCAGTGGCCAAGCCGCGGCTGACTCCGATCGGGCGGGGGTGGATTCGCCCGTGGCGTCGTCCACAAAGTATCCCTGCGAACCGGAGCGGGCGGCGACGGGTACCCATCCTTCCGTCGCTGGGACGGTGCCGCGCAGACCAAGCGGATCGCGGCCACGCAGCCGAGCCAGCAGGCGGGCTGGCCAGATTCCAAGAAAGTAGATCACCTGCAGCCAAGCGTTCACGGCAGGGCTCCCAGCGGTTCGGGCTCGGCGGCACGGGCGGACGCGGGCACTCGGGGGGCGCCGAGGACGTGATGGTGAACGAGCCAAGCAGCACCGGCTGCCGCCGAGGACGCAGCCGTAGCAGGGGGCGTCCACACGTTGGCGAAAATTCCAGCTCCATGAACTCGGGCCAGCCAGCCTGGCGTACGCATTCCCGCGACAACGAGGTGGTCTCGCGCATGCTGCTGACGGAGATACTGTGCCGTCCGCAGAGCGGCCTCTTCGATCACGGCCAGAACGGACGCCGCCACGTCACGTTCACGCTGATCTGGCTCCCGGTTCGTGTGTGAAGTCGTGGAGGGCGACGTCCCTTCGAACAGTCGATCAAGGTTCGGCGTCACGAGCCGACCGCCTGAGCTGAAGTCGAAATGGGTCGGACGTAAGTAGATCGATCCGTTAGTACGTAACTCAACCGCGTCTCTCAAAAGGCGATCGCGAAAGCGGGGCGAGCCGCCATTCGCCCAAGGAGTCAAGGGGTCGGTGCGCGCTGCAGGGTTCAGGCCCAAGTGCAGGCAGCAGGCGGAATGCAGTACGCCTAGGCCGTGGGGAAAGCGGGCTTGGTGCGTGATGTTGATCCGATTTCCCTGGCCGATACCGATGGCCCCGGCGGCGTACTCGCCGATCCCGTCCAGGCTCATGAAAGCGGCATCGGACCAAGGCGAAGCGAAGTAGGCGGCGGCAGCCAGGGCCTCGTGGTGCTCCGCGAACAGAATGGCCCCCTGGAAATTCGGGGCGACCTCGGCGCGGAGCAAGCTTGCCACGTGCAAACGGGTTCGCAGCCAAGGAAGGAGCGACTGGCTGAAACTACTTCGGCCACCACACTGGACGCCCGTTTCAACCACACGGCGAAAGCGAGCCCGGGGCTTGTCACCAAAGCCGATGTACCCCACGTCGCTGGGCCCCAGGCCGGCGGCAGACAGGCAGCGGGCCACCGCCTGAGAGGGAAAGGCCCCGGCGGCGGAACGTGAGGCGACTTCATCCTCGAAGAAGGCCGCCGCGAGCCGGCCCTCCACGATGAGAGCGGCCGCGGGTTCCAGGTAAAAACCCGTGAGGCCGAGGATAACCTGGCTCATGCCCCCGTTTCCACGGGGCGCTCGGCGAACGAGAGCTTCCGGTTCTGTCTGGCCACGTCTCCGCGGCGCTTGCGCCAGACTTTCCACCACCCTCGCGCTTGGCCGCGGAGCACCGCCGGAAACTGCCTCCAGCCCCAGAGCGTGCGGAGATTGGCTGCCGCGGTGAAGAGTTGAGCCACGGCCAGCTTCGCATACATGCTCGGCGACCGCCGACCAAGCAACTCGGCCATGACATACTCGCGGTTCACGAGTGTCATTTCGGCTAAGGCGGCGGCATCGCGTTTATGATCGCCGCCCAAATGGTCGTGGAAGATGCGGGCCGTCCGCGCATTGGCCAGCTTCCAGTTCCGGGCCACGACCAGCGACAGGGCCGCATCCTCGAAGATCGACGCTCCCTGGAAGAGCGGCGGGGAGGGCGGCGTGGGGCGAGCGGCCCGCCGGTAGAGCGTGCAGGTCGTGTTCAGCCACTCCACCGGCTGAACGGCCGGAGCGTCCTCCCGGTCCTCAGGCAGCAAGTTGAAGGCAGGGCCGATCATCAGGCCGGCATAGCTGAGCTCGTGGCGTCCATGCAAGAAGCGGAACAGGCACCGGCTCCAAAACCCCGGAGGATGGTAGCGCTGGTTCTCAATCATCGCGTTGACGCCGCCCCGTTCGGGATCGGCTTGCAGCGCTCCCCAGAGGCGAGCGATGCACTCGGGCCGAAAGTCGATGTCATCGTCATGGAACAGGATGTAGTCGTGCTGGGCCAGGGCGACGCCCTGGTTGCGCTGCGGTGCTGCCCCTGGCCCAGCGGCAACAACGTGCCGAAGTGAACCGAACAGAGTTGCGGCGGCTGTCGCACAAACGTCCGCTGTCTCGCTGGTCGTCGAAGCATCGACCACAATGATCTCGGAGGGCTGAGCCGACTGTTTCTCCAGGCTCGCCAGTGTGCTCCGCAGCGCATGGGGCCGATTCCGAGTCGCAACCACGGCAGTGATGGGCAGTATGTCGGACTTCACGTTTCCAGCCCCACGGCCCGAAACAACTGCCGAAACCGCTGCACCCAGGTGTGATCGCGGCGGGCACGTTCATACCCGGCTGCCCGGAGGCGCTCCGCTTCGCCCGGATGCTTGAGGTAATGTCGCACCTTGTCCACGAGTTCTTCGGTCGAGCGATAGGTGTCGACCTCCCGCCCAAGGTCGTAGAACTCGCCCAATTCGTCCGAATAGCCTGTTAGGAAACTGGAGCGGCACATGGGCCCTTCGAAGTCGCGTAGCCGCACGTGAGGGATCAGGTCGGACCCTGGCCGTCCGTCGGACCACACATTGCTGAAGTTGAGCACGATCTCATGAGACGCGAACGTTCGGCGTATGTCCGCGAGTGTGGGCACCGGCGGCCGAGCGACGATGGCGGCCCGCTGCCCCAGGTTCCTGGATGCTCGGCGGTACTGCCATTGCTTCCAGGTGCGTCTTAGGCCCGAACGAAGCCCCTCATGCTGGACATTCTCCGCCACGAGTTGGCAGTAACTGCCGAGTGAACCAGGTGGATGAAGACAGCGCCCCAGTCGGACCCGGGGACGGGAGCTGCTGGGTTTGTTGGAGTTCGCAGCAGCACTGGCGCCCCAGCCATGACCGTAGAGCGCGATCGGTATGCCAGCATCGAGCAGGGCGGCGATCCAGCGGTCGCGATCCGCATAGCGCGTGCCGACGAAGCAGGCGCTGGGATCGCGCGTCACTCCTGGCTCGGGACGATATACGTCAGGGTCGGCTCCCATTTGCACCCACACCGGCCGAGCCCCCGCCACAACATAGAGCGGTCGGGCATCCCGTTCCGCATGCCAGGACCATTGGACTCTCGCCGCCACGTCGCGCACCAGGCCGAACTGATACATGCTGTTGCAGTAGAAGTTCACGGTGACGATGCCGAGGCGATGCAGCTCGGCGTAGGCTCCGGGATCAAACAAGGACGAGTAGAAGTAGCCCAGGAAAAGCTGGATGGGGCGCTCGGCATGAGCGCGGCGGACTTCATCCAAAATGCGTTCGGTGAGTTGACCGCGGAGAGCAATCTCGAGGCGAGTGAAGTGGGGCGCGAAGCCGCTGAACTCCATTGCCGGAGCCAGGTCAACCCGCGATTCGACGACTTCGTGGCCCAGTTGTCGCAGGGCCGGATGAAAGTTGCCACTCCAGAGACCACCCAGGAAACGCCGTTCGTCTAGTGAGTGGCGGACGGCGGAGAAGATGCGCATGGCCCGGTTCCGCGGCGTTCCGCGTCACACTCCCATGGCCACAGGCGCGGGCTGGCGTGGGCGGCTTCGTCGCTTTTCCCAGTCCGCCCGAATGGACTGGAAGGCCGACAAGTACTCGTCCACTTGTCGTTCGATCCCGAAGCGGGAACGGGCCAGTTCGGCCCCCTGGTTCCCGAGCCGGCGACGGAGCGTCTCATCCAGCAGCAGACGGTAGGTGGCGTTGGCAAAGGCTGCCGCGTCGCCGGGGGCCACGAGCAGACCGGTCTCCTCATGCAGGACCTGTTCCGGTATCCCGCCGACCGCTGTGGACACCACGGGCAGGCCTGAGGCCAGGGCCTCGGTGATAGTCAGGCCCCAGGCTTCGGCCTTGGTGGCATGAATGAATACGTCGCCGGCACGGTAGAGCTGTGCCAGTCGCCGACGATCGGAGACGTGGCCAACGCCGAGCATTTGGGCGGTCCCTAGCGGTTCCCGGCAGGGCTCGCCGCCGACAAGCAGGAACCACAACGGGCGGCCAACTCCCCGAGCCGCGACTTCCCGCGTGGCGGTTTCCAGGGTTTGATAGTCCTTGAAGACGTTCTTTCGTCCAGATGAGCAGGTCCAAACCAACACGGCGGCGTCGGCGGGAATCCCCAACTCAGCCCGGGTGGCTTGCTGGTCGGGCAGGGTCGTGAAGACGTCGGTCTCGATTCCCAAGTGGATGACGCGGGCCGTGGCGGCGGCGGCGTCGAGCGTCGAGCCGGGCAGTTGGCTCTTCATCCACTGGGACGTGCAGATCACCTCAACGCCGCTGGCCGAGAAGAGGTCCCGCTTGCGCCGCCAATTCGCGGCAGTGTTGTCCTTCTTGACGGGCGGGTAGATGCCCAAGTCGGGACAGGCCCCGCAGCCCGTTTGCCAGCGGGGACACCCCAAGGCCGAGGCACAGTGCCCGGTGAGCGGCCACATGTCGTGGAGCGTGAGAACCACAGGCAGGCGCTCGGCCAGTTCCGGTAGGGCGCGGAGATCGAAGTAGCCGCCGTGGAGGTTATTGCAATGAAGGAGATCGGGCAGGCTCGGAGTCAGGTCGGGCAGCCGGCGCGTGGCGGGGAAGTCGAAGTCCTCCCAGCCCTGATCAATCTTCCAGGCCCTTCCCGGTTGGCCCAGGCGATAGCCGAGCAAGGAGCGAATCCGGCGTCCCACGGCTCCGGACCCGAAGATGGTCCCGAGGCGTCGGCCCGCGGCCAGCCAGAAGCGAGTCCACCCGCCGCGTTCCGCGTCATTGTCCAGGACGAAGACGCCTTCCGAGTCGGTGTGACGCTCGGCGACGGCCATCCACGTCGTGCAGCCGCGTCGCCGCAGTCCTTGGTGCAGATTCAGGGCCACGAACTCGGCGCCGCTGGCGCGATCAGCCGTGGAGACTTGGAGGATCTTCATGGATGCGGGATAAGCCAACCGAGGTGAACGGCATACGGGCGGTCAAAAGTCGCCGGAGCGGTTGGCTTGCATTTCGCTCAGGATCCACTCGTAGGTCCGGGCGAGACCGTCGCGCAAGCGGATGCTCGGCTCCCAGCCGAGATGCTGCTTGATGAGCGTGTTGTCGCTGTTACGGCCGTTGACGCCCTTGGGGGCATCGAGCTTATAGTGCCGCTTGAGCTTGATTCCGGCGATCTCCTCCACGATGTCGACGAGTTGATTGATCGTCACCAACTCGCTCGACCCGAGGTTGATGGGCTCCAGAATTTCCGAGTGCATGATGAGGTCGATCCCCTTGATGCAATCGTCGATGTACATGAAGCTTCGGGTCTGCTTGCCATCGCCCCAGATCTCAATCTCGTGCTTGCCGCTCAGTTTGGCCCGGAGCACCTTGCGGCAGATGGCGGCGGGGGCCTTCTCACGGCCGCCGTCCCAGGTGCCGTTGGGACCGTAAACGTTGTGGAACCGAGCGACCCGGGTGTAGACGCCGAAGTCCTCCCGAAAGTGACGGCACATCCGCTCCGAGAAGAGCTTCTCCCAGCCATAGCCATCCTCGGGCATGGCGGGGTAGGCGTCGGCCTCCTTGAGCGGGACCACGTTGGCGTCGCGCTGCTTGTCGGCGTTGTAGACACAGGCCGACGAGGCGTAGAAGAACTTGCCCGCCTTGGCCTCGCGCGCTGCCATCAACATGAGAGTGTTGATGAGCACGGAGAGCATGCACAGGGCTCGGTTGTTCTCGATGAAGCCCATCCCGCCCATGTCGGCGGCCAGGTTGTAGATCTCGGCGGGGCCGCCGACACAGGCCCGGCGGCAATTGGCCAGGTCCTGCAGATCGCAGTCGGCCACGATGTCCACGTCGTCGAACTTCTGATACCAGCGATCCAGCGGCTTGATGTCGATGGCCCGGAGCCGCTGGAAGCCTCGTTGACGCAG
>CALLZJ010000028.1 GCA_937858435.1 uncultured bacterium | reverse complement strand
CTGCGCGCCGCCGTCGCCGCCTGCCACGCGGCGTTCATTTGGGCCAGAGTCGGGTTGCGGGCCAAGACTTGTTCGATGAGGGCTTCGGCGGAAAGCTCGTCAGCTTCGGCGAGAGGACTTGCTTCCGGTTTCGAGGCTTCCACCGGGCTAGGCATGTCGGCGGCGTGAAACGTAACTTGGATGACCGAGCCGGGCTGCTGTAAGTCTTGGCTCGGCCCACGCAGTTCCATCACTGCTGGACGCCGGTGTGCCTCCTGAGCGGACGGGTGAAGGACGGCACAACCCGTGCAGACGAGGAACGCCAGTGGCAAGCAATTCAGGGGAGCAAGCGATTTCATGAACCGCCTCACTTGTCCAATCTACCATCGTGCCTTCACCTTGGAGATACCGCGCCATTCCAAGCAACCATGCAAGTTGCGCTTACCTTGGTTCTCGACTCGCGCAAGCTGTTGTCTTCAGCAAATTCGTTACATTCACGAGATTTCGTACTGCCAACCCAGTTGAACAGGTGAGCCAAACCGTCTTGGACCGTCACGTTCTGGCTCTCCCCGGACAGAACGACAACTGATCCGAAGCCGTCGTGCCCGACAAGGCGAGCGATTTCAAGGGCGTACAGAAAGTGGCTGTTTGGCGAAAGTCCGCTCAACCGGCTTCCATTGCGAGAGCGAGGAGCCTGCCCTCGGCATCGTCCCTCTTCGGTGAAAAGTGGCAGTGCCTTCGTGGAACCGCACGTTCGTCTTCATCTGCCCTGCGTTCGCAGCGGAGAGTGCGTCGTGCTGGCTCCTCATTTTACTGGAGCGGGCTTCCTCCTCTGACTTGTATTCCAGTGCGGTCGGGTGCGTTCATGAAAGCCTGCGGATCACGAGAGCGACCTTTCGGCCCGCATAGCTAACTCCGCGTCGTTGGATGCTGCGGGGTCTGTCATGCGAAGCTGGGGAGCAAATTGCGACGGACGAGGACTCTGAGATACGAGGCAGGGAAGTGGCTGCGGCTCGAAGCGTTCAGAGGGCGCGTCTTGCCGGTCGAAGTTCCGTGGTTCGATGGGAAGGTAGCTTGGTCGATCACGAACCGTTGGGGGGGCAGGTTTCTCACCCGGAGCAGCAAGTCCACATCGGGTCCGCCGTCCTTGGCATCGACATCCGCCTAAGAGGAAATAGTCTTGACTAATCATTACAATTTGCTACAACTAATCAAAATTAGTAGCTCAGGCTACTTTGCGTCGGAGCCAATCCGAATACGCTGCGAACTAGCCGGGAGAACCGACATGAGAAAAACATCGAGGGGTGCGTTCACGTTGATCGAACTGTTGGTCGTCATCGCCATCATCGCCACCCTCATCGGCCTGCTGCTTCCTGCTGTCCAGAAGGTCCGCGAAGCGGCCAGCCGAATGAAATGTCTGAACAACCTCAAACAGATCGGCCTCAGTCTGCACAACTACCACTCGGCCTACGGTCACTTCCCTCCGGGGTTCACCGCCAGCACCGCCCCGACCACCACGTTGCGTCAATCGGACTTTGCCCCCGGCTGGAGTCTCTTCTTTCACATCCTGCCTCATCTGGAACAGGACAACCTGCACCGCAGCATCGACCTGACTTTGCCGATTCTCGACCCCGCGAACAAGGCGGGGCGGGAGACGCTCGTGCCGAGCTACGTCTGCCCGAGCGACACTTTCCCCAAGCTCATCAACCTTACAGACTCGGGGGCCACAACTTGGACGCCACCCAACACGTTCAGCTACCCTTCGCCGTCAAGCCCGCTAACCGTGCTGGGTCAGGCGAGCGTGTCCAGTTACGCCGGGTGCCTCGGGACGCTCGGGTATGAGGAGCAACCATTTTCCGGGGTGTTCCACCGGAACAGCCGTGTTCGGGTGGAGGACATCACGGACGGGACGAGCAACACTATCGGCGTGGGCGAGCGGACCAGTCGGTTCTCGGAAAATAGTTGGGTCGGCCCGGTGTGGCAACAGGAGACGGTCTACGCCCCCACAGCGCCTAGGTACAACGCGGCCCAACCGAGTTTTCAGTGTCGCGCGACACCAACCGCGATATTGGTCCACGTCCGCATCACCTCCCTTCAACCGAACCATCCCGATAACAGTCCGGGCAGTTTCTTCTCCAGTCATCAGTCGGGCGCGCAGTTCCTCAACATGGATGGGTCGGCCCGCTTCGTCTCGTCGTCGGTGAGCATCGAGAACTACCGTGCCCTGTGCAGCCGCAACGGTGGGGAGGTGGTTAGCGGTGATCTTTGATCCCGTTGTCGTCTGCCATCTGGAAAAGAGTCTTCGCCCCATTCGACTCAGCCTCGCTGTCGTGGACTCCACGGAAAAGGCCAAAGCGACCCAACGGCCACGGTGCCGTCACCTTCCGCCTCGCTGGATCAACGGTCGTTGCGGCGAACCACGCAATGAGTCGCCTGAAACACCGTGGCACACATGGTCAGCATTCCCCACTACTTCCGCTGCCCCGGACTTTTGGTTCAACAGCCGCAGGCCGTTGAAGATGACCAACAGCGAAGCGCCCATGTCGGCGGCAATCGCGGCCCAGAGCGACGTGTAACCCACGAACGTCAGGGCCACGAAGACGCCCTTGACGGCGAGCGAGAAGGCGATGTTCTGCCGGACGACGGCGAGGGTTCGCCGGGCGTGCCGGACCAACCACGGCAGTTTGGATAGGTCGTCGGACATCAGGGCGATGTCCGCCGTCTGGATGGCGGCGTCACTGCCCGCCGCGCCCATCGCAACGCCGACCGTGGCCCGGCCCAAGGCGGGGGCGTCGTTCACGCCGTCGCCCACCATCGCCACGTTGCCGTACTTGGCGACCAGCGCTTCCATCCGCGTGACCTTATCCTCGGGCAGCAACTCGGCGTGGACCTCATCCACACCCGTTTCTCGGGCGATGGCCTGAGCGGTTCCGTGGTTGTCGCCGGTCAGCATGACGAGGTGACGCACCCCGACCGAGCGCAGCGCTTCCAAAGTCGCCTTGGCCGTGGGTCGTACCGCGTCGGCGAGGCCGATGAAGCCGCAGACGTGTTCCTCGTTCCCCAAGGCGACAACGGTTCGACCCGCCGCCGACATCGCCTCCAACCGTTGATGAACCTCCTCGGTCTCTTGCCCTCGCTCCTCCAGATAGCGGTGCGAGCCGAGCCAGAACTGCTTCCCATGCACCCGAGCCGTGGCCCCCTTGCCTTGGATGATCTGGAAGTCCTCGGCAGGAACGATGGGCACGCCACGGTCCTTGGCGTAGGCGACAATGGCCGTAGCGAGCGGATGATCGCTGTGGACCTCCATCGCCGCCGCTCGCTCCAACAGTTCCGACTCGGAATGGCCGTTCAGGGGCACGACCTCCACGACGCTCGGCCTGCCTTGGGTCAGTGTGCCGGTCTTGTCGAAGGCGATGGCCTCCAGTCGGGCTGGTGCCTCGACGTACACGCCGCCCTTCACCAGTACGCCGTTCCGCGCGGCGGCGGCGAGGGCGGCGACGATGCTCACCGGCGTCGAGATCACCAACGCGCACGGGCAGGCGATGACCAGCAAGACCATCGAGCGGTAAAGCCACTCGGACCAAGTACCGCCGAACAGGAGGGGCGGGACCAGCAGGACGGCCAACGAGACACACATGACGAACGGGGTGTAGACGCGGGCGAACTTCTCGACCCACTGCTCCGAGGGAGAACGGCGGGATTGGGCCTCGCCAACCATGCGGATGATGCGGGCCAGCGTCGTGTCCTGCACGGGTTTGGTACACTCCACCTCCAGCGCCCCGTTGCCGTTGATGGTCCCGGCGAACACCGCGTCTCCGGGCTGCTTGGCGACGGGGACGCTCTCCCCGGTGATCGGGGCTTGGTTCACGTCGCTAGTGCCCCGGAGGACGCGGCCATCCAGCGGGAGCTTCTCGCCGGGCCGCACCAAGTAGGCGGTCCCGACCGCCACCTGCTCGGGCCGAACCTCCTCTTCCCCGCCGTCCTGACGCCGAACGCGGGCGAGCGTCGGTGTCAGGTCCATCAGCGCGGCAATGGCCCGCCGCGCCCGGCCTACGCTCCACGACTCCAGCGTGAGCGAGACGGCGAAGAGGAAGGCGACGACCGCCGCCTCGAACCACTCGCCAATGGCCGCAGCGCCGAGGACGGCGACCGTCATCAGCAGGTTCATGTCCGGTCGCAGGCGTCGGGCCGCGTACCACGCCTTCGGCAAGACGTACCACGCCCCGGCGAGGATGCCCAGCGTGTA
The DNA here is from genome assembly GCA_937858435.1 of uncultured bacterium. Classification (GTDB taxonomy): domain Bacteria; phylum Planctomycetota; class Planctomycetia; order Gemmatales; family HRBIN36; genus CALLZJ01. The sequence goes on along the minus strand of CALLZJ010000028.1, from coordinate 3,442 downwards.
GAACGCCTTCGCCACGAGCGGGACTTCGTGGGCCAGCCCCATGCCTTCCGAGCCGAGGGCGGCTTGGACGTTTCCGGCGATCCAGACGTGGCTGAGGAAACCTGCGAGGCTGCACAGGCCGCTGACCCCGGTGAGGACCACTCGACCTAGGCGCTGCCAGAACCGGGCTTGATCGCTGATCGGTTCGTCGCCCTGCCAGACCTCGGCGCGCATCCCGGTCGCGGCGACGGCCCGGACGACGGCCTCGGCGGAAACCGGCCCTCTCGTGACCGCCATCTTGCCGTTCAGGATGTCGAAGCCGAGCCGGTCCTCCCCGCCGACCACGGGGCCGACCGCCCGCTTTAGCACGGCCACTTCCTCGGCGCAGTCCATCCCGTGTATCTTGAACGACATCTGAGGGTGAGTCGGTGTCATCGCAGGTTCCTTGCTCGGGTGCCACGGCGTCTTGCGAACGCCCCGGAGAAAGTCAGAAGCCCCTTGGGGCGCGGATCGAGGCAGATGCCCCGATCCCGCCTCAAGAGGCGATTTGGAGAGTATCCGCCCGAACGGGCCGATCACGACCCCTTCTTGTCGTCCTTCTTCTCCTCCTTCTTGCCCTCGTCTTCGATGGGCGGCGGCTCCTTGCCGTACTTGGCGCGGTACTTGGCGGCGAACTTCTCCTTGAGGCTCGGGTCGCAGATGAAGCACTGCGACTTGGCCCGGTCGTGCTTCTCGCACCAGTCGCCCTTGGCCTTGCAGTCCTTCGCCACCTTGTCCGAACACATGCTGCACTCATCCTCGGGGATGCCGTGTTCGTTGCACCACCAACCGCTGTGGTCGTGCCCCTTCTTCTCGGCGACCTCGGTGCCTTTCTTGGCGGCGGGCTTGTCGGCCTGTTTCTGCTCGGCGCAGCCCCCGGCGAGCAGGCCCAGCCCGACGAGGAGCGTGAGTGCCACGCTGCTGAACGGTTTCAGATTCATTCCTTCCTCCTGACGAAAAAGAGACTCGTTGCGGGTCAGACCGAAACCGTCTCGGCACCGTGCCGGGACGCGGTTCCGTTCGCTTCCAGTTGGCCTTCCTTGGCCTCGACGGGCGACTTGAAGATCAGGTACAGCACGCGGACCACGAACAGCGACATCACCATCGCGCTGATGACGCCGCCGATGACCACCGTAGCCAAGGGACGCTGGACCTCGGCCCCCATGCCGGTGCTGAACGCCATCGGCACGAAGCCCAGACTTGCCACGAGCGTTGTCATCAAGACGGGACGCAATCGGGTCGTGGCCGCTTCCGTCACCGCCTTGTCCAAGGGCAAGCCCTTTTCCCGAAGCTGCCGGATGTACGAGACGAGGATCATGTCGTCCAGCACGGCGACCCCGGACATGGCGATGAAGCCGATGCCCGCCGAGATGGAGAACGGCATGTCCCGCAGCCACAGCGCGAAGATGCCGCCCACGGCGGCGAACGGCACGCCGGTAAAGACGCGGATGGAGTCCACGACGTTGCCGTAGGTCATGTACAGCAGGCCGAAGATCATCAGTAGGGCCACCGGCACCACGATCAACAACCGCTGCCGTGCGCTGATGAGATGCTCGAACTGACCGCCCCACTCGACGTGGTAACGGCCCGAGGGCAGTTGGACCTTCTCCCCCACCTTCCGCTGGGCCTCGGCGACGAAGCTGCCGATGTCCCGGCCCCGCACGTTGCAGGTGATGGTGATGCGCCGCTGCCCCCAGTCGCGGGTGATGGTGGACGGCCCCTGAATGACTTCGACCGTCGCCAGACGTGACAGCGGGATGCGCTCGCCCGAGGGGGTCGCCACGAGCATCGCACCGATGGCCTCCGGGCTGGCCCGGTGGTTCTCAGGCAGGCGGACGACCAGCGGGAAGCGGAACTGGCCCTCGACCACTTCGCCAAGGGGCTTGCTGCCGATGGACTCCACGAGGTCCAGCACCCTACTGGCGGGGATGCCGTAGCGGGCGATCTCTTCCTGCTTGATCTTGATTTGCAAGACGGGTTGTCCGGTGATCTGCTCGGTACTCACGTCGGCGCTGCCGTCGATGGACTTCAAGACCGCCTCGATCTCGCGGGCCTTGGCTACCAGCACGTCGAAGTCGTCGCCGAAGAGCTTCACGCCCAAGTCGGAGCGGACGCCCGAGATCATCTCGTTGATGCGCAACTCGATGGGCTGCGTGTATGCCAACCGCTGGCCCGGCATGTCCCGCAGTTCCTCCTCGATGAGTCGGGTCAGTTCGGCCTGCGTGCGGGCCTTCTTCCACAGGTCGCGCGGCTTGAGGCTGATGAAGATGTCCGTCAGTTCGACGCCCATCGGGTCGGTGGCGATCTCGGCGGTCCCGATGCGGCTCCAGACGTGGTTCACCTCGTCGGGGAACTTCGCCAAGACCGCCTTCTCGATCTGCGTGTTGTAGCGGATCGACTCGTCCAAGTCGGTCCCGGCCAGCCGCACGACGTTGATGGCGATGGCCCCCTCGGACAAGCGCGGGATGAACTCCGAGCCGAGGTTCGGGGCGACCAGCCCGAAGGCCACGAACAGGATGACGAGCGCGAAGGCGATGACAGCGAACTTGTGGTTCATGGCGATGCGGAGGATCGGGGCGTGGATGGCGTGGGCGATCCGCATGACGAACGGCTCACGCTCCTTGATTTTCTTGGGCAACAGCAGGCTCGCCAGCACGGGCATCAGGGTGAGGGACAAGACCATTGACCCCACCAGCGCCATGATGACGGTGAGGGCCATCGGGCGGAACAGTTTGCCTTCGATGCCTTCCAACGTCAGGATGGGCAGGTAGACGATCATGATGATGAGTTCGCCGTACAGCGTGGGCTTGCGGACCTCCACGGCGGCGTCACGGATGACCTCGATCTGGCTCTTCTGCTTGTTGTCGCCGTGGGCGATGTGCCGGACGCAGTTCTCGATCATGACCACCGAACTGTCCACGACCATGCCGAAGTCGATGGCCCCGAGGCTCAGCAGGCTGGCCGAGATGCCGAAGCGCAACATCCCGGTGAAGGCGAAAAGCATCGACAGCGGGATTGCCAGCGCCACGATTGCCGCCGCCCGCAGGTTGCCGAGGAAGAGGAAGAGGACCGCGACCACGAAGAGACCGGCCTCGAAGAGATTGTTCCGCACCGTCTTGATGACGTAATCAACGAGTTCCGTGCGGTCGTACACGGTCTCGACCTTCACGTTGGGCGGCAGCTTGACCTTGATCTCGTCCAATTGGTTCTTGAGCTTCCAAGTGACGGTGTGGCTGTTCTCCCCCATCAGCATGAAACCCAGCCCGAGGACGACTTCGCCTTTGCCGTCCGCCGTCACCGCACCGCGACGTATTTCATGTCCAATCGTCACGTCGGCCACGTCGCTGACGCGGATCGGGATGCCGTCCTTGGCCGTCACCACGATGCCCTTGATCTGGTCGGCGTTCACCGTCCGACCGACGCC
>CALLZJ010000027.1 GCA_937858435.1 uncultured bacterium | reverse complement strand
GCTGGGCGATGGGCTTGAGCTTGGGCACGCCCGGCAGCCAGGGGCCTTTCTTGAAGTCCTCCTCCAGTCGGGCAGCCGTCAACGCCTCCTTGGCGAGGTAGTAGCACTCGTCCTGGTGCTTGACCTTGACGTAGGTCAGCGTCGGATTGACCGCCGCCCCGACGTTGCTCGACAGCGTCCAGGGCGTGGTGGTCCAGACGAGGAGATGCTCGCCAGGCCGACCCCGGAGCGGCAGCCGAACGAAGACCGACCGATGGGCGATGAGCTTGTAGCCTTCGTGCATCTCCATCTGGCTGATGCCGACGGCACAGCGTGGGCACCAGGGCATGGCATCATAAGCCCGATAGACCAGGCCGCGCTCATGGCACTTCTTGAGGAATCCCCAGATGGCGTAGTTGTTCGTCTCGGAGTTGGTGAAGTAGCTGCGCCGCTGGTCGACGGGGCGTTCCCAGTCCGCGGCCCGGTCCCAGTTCATCCAGTAACCCAGCCGAATGCTCTGCTCCGTCTGGCGGCGGGCGAAGCGGTCGACCCGCTCCTTGCACAGACCCACGAACCGGTCGATGGAAGCGAAGCGGTCGCCCGGCACCAGCGTTTCGATGTCCTGCTTCGAATGCAGAGCCAGTTCGCGTTCGACTTCAACCTCGACCCAGAGCCCCTGACAGTCGAAGCCGTTCTGCCAGCGCTGGTCGTAGCCCAGCATGGCGTAGTAGCGCTGGTAAGCATCCTTGAGCGTGCGGCCCCAGGCATGGTGGACGCCCATGGGGTTGTTGGCCGTGATCGGCCCGTCGAGGAACGACCAGCGTGGGCCGCCGCGCCGCAGCTCGCGCAGCTGATCGAAGGCTTGGGTCTCTTCCCAGAACTTCAGCAGCGCCCGCTCCGCTGCCGAGAAATCGACCTGGGTTTCCACTTTGGGGAACGGCATGGCAACGCTTCCGAGGGCAACGAACAAACGGCTATTGTAGCGACGCCCTGGCTGCCGCGGCCTGGTGGCGTCTCGCACTTGCTACGCGCTTCAACAAAACGAAGGAACGTGGCGGGTCGGCTTGGCGCCCCGCCACGTTCCCAGGTTGACGATCGGGTGCCCGCCGCCCCGCTAGTTCGGACGCTCGCTCGCCTTACGCAGCTTCAGGCTCGGCTGGGCCTTCCAGGCCTCCACGTCCTTGAGCAGCAGTTCCACCGCCTTGGCCAGTTGCTTGTCCACGCCCTGGGGCATCTCACCCGGTGCCGGCCAGAGAATCACATCAGGCACGGCACCGTTGAGTTCCATGTCCTCGCCGTCGCCCACGAGGTACCAGCCACGGAAGGGCAAGCGCAGGAAACCGAAGTCCATGATCGTCGTCCCACCGGTGCTGATGACGCCGCCTGCTGTGGGCACGCCCACGACCTGGCCGCGCTTCAGCGTCTTGACCGCATGGCTGAAGATCTCCGCATTGGAGAAGCTGTTCTGATTGCACAGTACGATGATCGGCTTGTTCCACGTGGCGTAGACCTTGCGATCCTGGGGATAGCCCGGGCCGCCGCCCCGCGGCACGGTGATGGCATGGACCGGCTGGGTCAGAGCCGTCAGGAGATGGTCCGCGGTCGACCCGCCACCATTCTCCCGCACGTCGATGACCAGCCCGGCCTTGCCCGCACCGACGGCATACAGCTCTTCCATGAACTTGACGAAGCTGGCGTCGTTCATGGCGCTGATGTGGAGATAACCGAGCGTGCCATCGGAGAACTCCTCCACGAGCCGACGATTGTGCTCGAGCCAATGGTTGTAAAGCAGGCCGCGGGCACTGGCGTAGCTGATGGGGCGGAGGGTAACGTCCCGCTCCTCGTCGTCGGTGCCGCGGACGCGCAACACCACATCGCGGGGCAGGGGACCGGTGAGCACTTGGGAGAGGTCGGTGGTGCCGCTGACCTCCTGGCCGTCGATCGATAGGACGATCTCGCCCGGCTCCAGGCGGCTCTTGCTCTGGTCGGCAGGGCCGCGTGGCAGGACGTCACGAATCCTGAGACCCTTGCCATTGTGGACCGGGTCGAAGCGGACACCCAGGTGCGCTGTCTGCAACCGCCACTGTCCAGGAGCATCGGGGTCGCTTGGGGTGCGCGCGGCCAGGCTGGCGCCCGGGAAGAAGCCCAGGTGCGAGCCGTTCAACTCCCCGAGCATGAGATTGACGATGGTGAAGACCGATTCGGAATCTGGGCAGGCAGCGGCCACGTCCCGATACTTGGCCCGAATCTGGTCCCAGTCGTTGTTGCCAAGCCGTTCGTCGTAGTAGTTGTCCCGCATCGTCCGCCAGGCGAGGTCGAAGACGGCCTGGTGGCGGGCACCGACGTCGACTTCTTGCAAGGCAGTGAAGCGATGGGCAACGGGGTTCCCCGAGCCAGACGGCGTGGCGGGCACGGGGAGCGTCGTCGGCTGTCCGCCCGAGAGCATGACAAGGACGCTCGGCTGCCGCAGCCAGACGAGGTTGGAACCCGTCGCCGAGGCATTGATCGGCTTGGGACGCAGATCGTCGGGGAAGTCGATGGCGTAGATGCCACGCGCACCGCCGACCGTGGCCTGCATGGCCAGTCGCTTCGAGTCGGGCGACCAGACCAGGCTGCTGGGGCTGGCATCGGTCAGCCCGACGCGTTGCACCCGCTCATGGAGCTTGTCGAAGTGGATGACCACTTCGGGGGGCCGGAAGCGGCGAGGCGGACCGGACGGCACGGGGACTTCCGTCGTTGCCGGAGTGTCGCCCGTCGGCGAAGTGGGAGCGGGCCCCGCACCGCGCGGCCGGCGGGGTGGCTGCTCGCCAATCACCTTGGTCGGAATGGGGGCTGTCGGCGCTGGCGCGGTCGTGGTCGGCTTGGGCGGCGTCGGCTCGGTGGGAGCCGTGGGCGCCGGACTGGTCGGGGTCGCGTTCGGCGTGGTTGGAGTTGGGCTCGTCGGTGCCGTCGGTGCCGGTCGCCGAGCGCGGTTCAGCTTCTCGAGTGCCTTCTCCAACGTGCGATCCCGGCTCGACTTGTCGAAGTCATCCGCCTGCAAGTAGACGTAATAGACGTCTGTCGACTTCCCGTCCCGCGAGCCGGTGAAGGCGATGATCTTACCATCGGGGGACCAAACCGGGTTACGTTCGTTGAACGGATTGCGGGAGACGTTGAACGGCGGGCGGTGATCGTCGAGCGGACGAATCCAGATATCGCTGTTGAAATCCTCGTCCTGAAGGGCATAGACCATCCATTTGCCGTCCGGCGACCAGTCGAAGTCGGGCCGATTCCAGCTTTGGAAGAGGGTCCGTTCGGTGCCGGTCTTGGGGTCCATGACGCAGAGGTCGCCGCGACCACGGATAAAGGCCAGGGCCGTGCCTTCGAGGTTGAACTTGAGACCGCTCTTGACCGCCGTGTCCTTGGTCATCTGGGTCAGCTTGAAGGACTTGTTCTGCATCCAATGCTTGGTGGGGTCAGCGCGCTCCGCCTTCCAGATCTGGCACTCGCCGCTCTGATCGCTGACGAACCAGATGGAGTCGTTGTCGGGACCAAACACGGGATCGCGTTCTTCCTCCGCCGTGTTGGTGATCTGGACCGGCTCCTTGAGCTCGGTGTCCATGACCCAGAGGTCGCCCCCAGCGATGAAGGCGGTCTCCAGGCCATCCGAGGAGAAGGCGACCTGCGTCGCCGACGTGAGCGACCGGCGGAGCGTCTTCTCGAAGGCTCGATCGGTGTTCAGCTTGATGGTGATGGGCACGGGCGTGGTCGCCCCTTGCAGCCGTAGGGCATAGAGATCGAACAGGTGGCGGAAAACGATCGTGGTGCCATCCCGGGAAATGGCAGGGAAGGCCACCGCATCCTGTTTGAAAGCGGTCCGCTGCGTCTCCTGCCCGGAAGCCAGATCGAACTCGAAGAGGTTGGCCGTCTTGTCCTTGTTCCCGGCCACGAAGTAGAAGCCCGAACCGTCCGGTTTCCAGAGCGGCCAGCGGCAGTCGACCTCCCGCTGCACAAGACAAGCGAATTGCTTGGTGGTCAGGTCGTAAAGCCAAATCTGCGCCACCTGGGAGCCGTAGTAGCCTTTCCGCCACCACTGGGCGCCTTCGCGGGTGAAGAGCAGCTTGGTGCCGTCCGGAGACAGGTGACCGTTGTCACCGTAGTCGTCGAAGAGGACCGTCTCGGCACCACGTTCCTGAACGGGGACGGCGAGAAACCGCTCGGCCCGACGCCAGAAGTGGTCCCGCGCCCCGGAGGCCAGGAGCGTCTTTCCATCCGGAAACCAGCCGTGCAGGCTGAAGCCCGCGGTGTGGTGGGTCACCTGGCGGGGCACGCCGCCGGTCACGGAGACGATGTAGATCTGCTGTGAGCCTGAACGATCCGAGATGAAGGCGAGTTCGCGGCCGTCGGGGGAAAACTTGGGTTCGCGCTCGCGGGCTGGATGAGTGGTGATCTGGCGTGCCGCGCCACCGTTTGTGGAGACGACCCAGATGTCGCCATTCCAGTCGAAAGCGACCCATTGCCCGTCCGGCGACACGGAGGGATTGTTGGGCAGGCGGATGGTCTCGGGCTGGGCCGCGGCCACCGCGAAGTGCCCAACCGCCAACATGAGAGTGAGAATGGCATGACGCACGGCAAACCTCCCCTGACGTTGAAGCCGTGAACTGGTGGGAGCGGGCGCTTTCTCTTGGCTTAGTGAGGACGGCATGACAGAACTATGAAAATCGGAGCAGGCGAGTCCGAGCCGGCAACGAGGGCATGGGCAGTCGCCTATTGCGCACGGAGCCATTTGCAAGCGCCCAGATAGGGCTATCCGGAATCTTCCCAGAATTCCTATTTTTCCCCTCTTGTCGAGATTAACGGTCCTAAGCTAAGTTCTCTGAGGGTCCAGGCCGCTAGGGGGCGGCCGGACAGCTACTGGTTCCAAGCCCTGAAAGGACGCCGCATGTTCAAACCCCAGTTCGAAGCACTCGAAGACCGTTCACTGCCGTCTGGCGGCTCCATGCTCAACTCCGTGAGCATCGTGGGCAACTCGCTCAACATCATTGGGACGAACCGCAGCGACATCATCACCTTCACGGTGAACGAGGATGCCTCCGCCCGCATTTATCTCAACGGCGCGGTGACCCACCTCGAAGCGGCCGAAGTGATCGACTTCATCTTCCAGCCGGGCGGCGCCAACGTCAACATCTGGGCCTTGGGCGGCAACGACTGGGTGCGGGTGACCCTGGCACCGAACCTGGTCCTGCCGACAGTGAACCTCAACGTGACTGTGAATCTGGGCTCAGGCAATGACGTGTTCTACACCATCGCCGATGG
>CALLZJ010000026.1 GCA_937858435.1 uncultured bacterium | reverse complement strand
TGTTCAACGCTGGGTTTGGCCAGGTGGGTCGGTTCTACGTGCGGTTGGTGGGGTCGGCGATCCGGCGGCCCGTGATCATGCTGGCCGCGTATGCCGGGCTGGTGGCCGCGGGGATTGGCATCCATGAATGGCTGCCCGCCGGCTTCATCCCGCAGCAAGACAAGGGCTACCTGATCGCCAGCGTGCAGCTTCCCGAGGCGTCCGCCGCCGAACGGACCCGGGTCGCCATGAACAAGATCGCGGCCATCGCCCTCGATACGCCCGGCGTCAAGAACGTCAACAGCGTGGCCGGCAACTCCTTCGTCCTGAGCGCTTATGGCTCCAACTTCGGCTCGATGTTCATCATCCTGCACAGCTTCGACGACCGGCGCGGCAAGCCCGAGCTGCATGCCGACGCCGTCATGGCCCGGCTCCGACAGCGGGTGGCGGCCGAGGTCCCCGAGGCCCAGGTGAACGTTTTCGGCGCGCCCGCCGTCTCGGGTCTGGGGCGGGCAGGCGGCTTTCGCCTCATGGTGCAGGACCGGGCCGACCTGGGCGCCCGCACCCTCGAACAGCAGACCTGGGCCTTCATCGAAAAGGCCAACCAGCTTCCGGGCCTGGTGGGGCTGTTCTCCGTCTACAAGTCCGGCTCGCCCCAGGTCTTCCTGGACGTGGATCGAACGGCCTGTCTGACGCACGGCGTTGAACTGGCGGAGGTTTTCGGCACGCTCCAGGCCACCCTCGGGGCCCGCTATGTCAACGACTTCAACCTCGCCAGCCGGACCTGGCAGGTGATCGTGCAGGCGCAGCCGCCGTTTCGCAACGAACTCGAAGACATCAAGCGGCTAAAGGTCCGCAACAGTCGGGGCGAGATGATCCCGCTGGGGGCCGTCCTTACGGCCCGGGAAGCGAGCGGCCCACTGGTCGTGACCCGGCACAACATGCATCCCTCGGCGGCCGTCAACGGCACGGTGGCGCCGGGGGTCAGCAGCGGCCAGGCGATTGCCCTCCTGGATCACCTGGCCGACAGCGTGCTGCCGAGCGGCATGGCCATCGAATGGACGGAGATCACGTTCATCGAGAAGCAGACGAAGAACACGGGCCTCATCGTCTTCACACTGGCCGTCACGTTTGTCTTCCTCCTGCTGGCCGCCCTGTACGAGAGCTGGACCTTGCCGCTGGCGGTGATCCTGGTGGTGCCGCTCTGCGTGGTCGGTTCGTTGACGGCGATCGCGGTGGCGGACCAGGACGTCAATCTATTCACGCAGGTGGGCTTCGTGGTGCTCATCGGGCTGGCGTGCAAGAATGCCATTCTGATCGTGGAGTTTGCCAAGGTGGCGCGGGACCGCGGCGCGGAGCGCGTCCCGGCCGTGCTCGAAGCCTGCCGCCTTCGCTTCCGACCGATCCTGATGACGTCGGTGGCGTTCATCCTGGGCGTGGTGCCGCTGCTCACGACGTCGGGCGCCGGCTCGGAGATGCGGCGGGCCCTGGGGACGTGCGTCTTCGGCGGCATGATCGGCGTCACGCTCTTTGGGATCGTGTTGACGCCGGTCTTCTTCGTGCTGGTCGACTGGGCGTTTGGCCGCCGCCGGCAAGCGCCGCCCGACGATTCTAGCGCAACTTCTGCAACTTCAGCCATCTCGATTTCATCTAATGCTGGACTCGATCAGGCGAACTAAAGTCGGGTCGAGACCGTCCAAGGGATGGCCGAAGGGGCTGCATGCCAGGGTCAGAATCTGGCATCTGGCCCGGGACTTTGGCGAACCTTTGGGATAGAATGGACGTAGAAGGCATTGCAACGACATAAGGGGAGCGTCGGGCCGGAGGCAGACCGCTACCCTGGCGACGGGCCGAGAATGTAGGCCCCGACGAGAAGGAGGGTCCCATGCGCGTCTTTCTGGGAGCTGCGTTCCTGGGTCTGTGTCTCATGTTCGCGCAGCCGGGTGAGGCGGCCGCCCAGCGTTGGGTTCCGGCCAATCCGTTCCCCGGCAACCAGGCGGGCTACGGCCAGGGCCGAGCGCTGCCGTTCCTCGCCGCCACGCCCTACCAGCGCGGCACCTATTGGATGAACGGGTTCTACAACCCCTACTCGGGTGTCTACGTCGGCCGGGTCTCTGGCTTCTCGCCGCGGACGGGCTACTACAGCGGTTTCGTCAACATGTACCAGACCCCCTACGGGACGGTCTACAACTACGTGCCGAGCTTCCACAATGCGGACTTCTTCCGCAACCAGACCTCGGGACGCAATCGCGGCCTGGGTGGCCTGCTCCCGACCTACTAACCCGTCGGCGACCATCCCTGAACCTCCGGCCGGCTCCCAGTTCTCCTGGGAGCCGGTTGCTTTTTGCCACTCCACTTTCGCAGTTATGGCCGCACCCACGCTGACGGTATAGGTCGCATCCCGTGAGCGGCCGCCTGGGAGACCACCATCCCCAACGATCCGCGCCGCTCCGGTAGACACCGTACTGGACGGATGATCGGCTGCATCTCACGAGGGGTGAGAGCAGCCGCCGTGTTTCTTCAATGGGGAGGATGCAGGCATGGTTCGCACCTTGCGGTCGGCTCTGGTGGCGTTGGTCCTGGTCGGATGTGGTACGGCGCTCGTCGTCGGCGAAGACAAGAAGAACATCGTCGAGACGGCGGTGGCCGCGAAGAGTTTCAACACGTTGGTGACGGCGGTCAAGACGGCGGGCCTGGTCGAGACGCTGTCCGGCCCCGGCCCCTTCACCGTGTTCGCTCCGACCGACGAAGCCTTCGCCAAGCTCGGTCAGGAGACCATTGACGCCGTCCTGAAAAATAAGGAACAACTCACGGCGATCCTGAAGCTCCACGTCGTCAGCGGGAAGGTCATGGCCAATCAGGTCACGTCGCTGCGTGAAGCCCAGACCCTCAACGGCAAGCTGCCGATCAAGGTCGAGGGTGGCAACGTGATGATTGGCAAGGCGAAGGTCGTGAAGACGGACATCGAGTGCACCAATGGCGTGATTCACGTGATCGACACGGTCCTGCTGCCGGGCCAGAACTAGTCGCGCTGGTGTGACTGAGTGACAATTGCGATGAGGGAATTCTCATGGGCGGTTCGGGGTTGCTCCGGACCGCCTTTTGCTTCTCCCCTTGTCTCATGGGAGTTTAATTGAGATAAGGTAGAATTGCTGCAACACAGCCGACGAATGTGAGGTAGAGCTTAGGTAGTGGATGTGGACCGAGCCGCGTGGAAGGCGGCGCCGCGGAGAGGTACGATGCGAGGTTGGTACGGGCTTGGAAGCTTGGTATTGCTCTGGCTGGCTGCGGGCTGCACCAGTGAGCCGTCCATCAGCATCGTGACCAAACCCATGGCCACGCGCGCCTCGCTGGCGCCGCAGGTGAACCGGGTGACGCAAGTCGAAGTGCCGCGGCCGCAACCGCGACCGGCCCCCGAACCACGTGAACCGATCGACTCCGCCCCACCGCCGGCCCCCGTTGCCCAGCCCGCTGCCGCTCCCAAGTCAGCGCCGGCCAGCGATGGCCCGGTCGTCCTCGCGGAAGCCCCGCAGGCGAGCGGTCCGGCACCGGAGTCGGAAGCCCCGATGCTGGAGAGCGAAGCCAGCTCCGAGGACGATACGCCCCCGGTCGAGACGCCCAAGAGCGATGCGCCCCCGGTCGAGAACGCGGCCGCGCCGGTTCCCGCACCGACTGCTCGACCCACGCCGGCTCCGCCCGCTCGGACTCAGACAACCACGCTGACCTTCAAGCGGCCGCCACTCCCGGCTGGCATGCCCTCCTGGTTCACCGAACGCGACAAGGACGGTGACGGCATGGTGGGGCTGTACGAATGGTCCATAGATGACCTCGCCACCTTCCGCAAGTACGACCTCAACGGCGATGGTTTCATCTCCATCGACGAAGCCTTGCGTACCATGCCTCGGCCCGTGACGCCCCCGCCGAGCGCCACCACGGTTCCCGTCGCCGCTCCAGGCGCCACCGCCAACGGTGCTCCCCAGGCTGCGGGTGAAGCGGAACTCAGGCGAGCCGAGCAGTTCATCAAGAGCTTTGGCGGCAAGCGGCTAGCCGGCAGACTGGCCGCTGACGAAGTGCCTTCCTTCATGCCAGGCCGCGACCGCTTCGCCGAGTTCGACGCGGACAAGGACGGCTACCTGGACGCCACTGAACTGGCAACCCTCTTCAAGGCCACCTCGGCAACTCCCCGACCCGCGACTCCTTCCAGCGACGGCGGCGCCACCGTGGTCGTCACGCGGGAGCCCGGCGGCTCCGGCGGCGGCAACCGTGAGGGTGGCAACCGCGAAAGTGGCTTTGGCGGTGGCAATCGGCCAGGTGGCTTCAGTGGCAATCGTGACGGGGGCAACCGCGAAGGTGGCTTCGGGGGCGGCAGCCGCCCGGGCGGCTTCGGCGGCAACCGTGACGGTGGCTCCAGCACGGGGAATCGCGACGAGACCCGTGATCCCGACGCCGGCTTCCGCCGGATGTTTGAGCGCATGAACCGCTCAGGCAACGGTCAGATGAGCCCAGAAGAGTGGGCGGCTTCCGGCTTCCGCCGTGATCAATTCGCCGACTATGACACGAACAAAGACGGCACGATTGACTTCGAGGAGTTCAAAGCTGGCATGACTCGGGGCATGGCCAATTGGAACAACCGCGGCCGACGTCCCTAGTCAGCTCCCTTGCTCAAACTCGACCCACGCACCGGCCGCTCTGACGGCCGGTTTTGCTTTTAGCCGCCGGTTGTGGCCAAGTCGCCTCGGCCGATGCCATACCAGGTGAACCCATGTCGCCGCAGTTGCTGCGGGTCATAAAGGTTTCGGCCGTCAAAGATCACGGGCTGGCGGAGCAGTTTCTTCATTGTGACGAAGTCGGGGTTGCGGAACTCGTGCCACTCGGTGATGAGCACGAGCGCGTCCGCTCCTTCGAGTGTCTCGTAGGGCTTGGTATGATAGGAGAGGCGCTCGCCGAACAGCTCCCGCACGTTGGCCATGGCCTCGGGGTCATGGACCCGGAGTGCGACGCCGGCCGCTAGCATCTCCTCGATGAACACGAGCGCCGGCGCCTCGCGGATGTCGTCGGTCCGCGGCTTGAAGGCCAGCCCCCAGACGGCCAGCGTCTTGCCGCCGAGGCCCGCACCGAAGTGACGCCGTACCTTCTGCCCGAGGACGTGCTTCTGCCGTTCGTTGACGGCATGAACCGCTTCGATGAGGCTGGCCGACTGCTGCTTCTTCTGGGCCAGGGCGATGAGGGCGGAGACATCCTTGGGGAAGCAACTTCCGCCGTAACCGGGGCCGGGGAAGAGGAACTGGAAGCCGATCCGAGCGTCATGGCCAATGCCGCGGCGGACGTCGTTGACGTCGGCCCCCAGCACCTCGCACAGGTTGGCCATTTCATTGATGAAGCTGATCTTGGTGGCGAGCATCGCGTTGGCCACGTACTTGGTCATCTCCGCGCTCTCTGGCGACATGACCAGGATCGGCCGTTCCGTCCGCAGGAAGGGGGCATAGAGGTCGCGGAGCATCTGCTCGGCCCGGGACGACCGGACGCCGATGACGACTCGATCGGGCTTGGTGAAATCCTCGACCGCGGCTCCTTCCTTGAGGAACTCCGGGTTGCTCGCCACGTCGAACTCCACCTGAGTGAGGGCCCGCATCCGCCGCAAGAGTTCGGAGTTGGTCCCGACCGGCACGGTGCTCTTGACCACGACGAGCTTGTAGTCCGTGAGCAAGCGGGCGATGCTCTCCCCCGCGGTCCAGATGTACTTCAGGTCGGCACTGCCGTCGGGGCCGGGGGGCGTGCCGACGCAGAGGAAGACGATCTCCGCTTGCTTGATCCCGCCGGCGAGGTCGGTGGTGAAGGTGAGCCGGCCGTCCCGAGTGTTGCGTTCGACGATCTCCAGGAGGCCTGGCTCGTAAATGGGGAGCTTGCCGCTCTGGAGCGTGGCGATCTTGCGGGGGTCGATGTCGATCCCCACTACTTGGTGGCCGGTGTCCGCCAGACAAGTGCCCGTGACCAGCCCGACATAGCCGGTGCCGAGGACGGCAATGTGCATAGGTGCTTCCGATCCGAAGGTCCCGAAGTCTCGACGGTCCGGCCCTAGGCGGCCGGGCCTGTCGCCCGATAGTAGTCTAGCAAGCCGGCGAGCATGGCGGGCACGTCGTACCGTGGCTGCCAGCCGACCGCCGACTTGATCTTGCTGACGTCGACGCGGACGGTGGCAGTCTCCACGCGCCGCACCAGGCTGGGATCGACGACCACCCGGATCGGCACGGGCGTTAGCTTGAGTAACTCATCGAGCCAGACCTGCATGGTGAACCAACGTCCCAAGGCGATGTTGTAGGCGGCACCGGGTTCGCCGTGCTCCATGAGCAGGAGATAAGCCGCCGCCACGTCCCGGACGTCGAGGTGGTCGCGCTCGGGGTCGAGATTGCCGACCCGAAGCTCGGGTGGCTGCTGGCCTCGCTCGATGGCGACGACCTGGGCGGCCCAGTTCGCCAGGGCAAACCGCGGTGCCAGGCCGGGGCCGATGTGGTTGAACGGCCGGGCCCGCATGATGGGCAGTCCCCAGGAGCGCCCGCACTGGAAGGCCAGGAGGTCGGCCGCGGCCTTGCTGGCGGCATAGGGGTTGTTCGGTCGGGGCTCGGTCGACTCGGTGATGAGCTGCGCGGGATCGGGGGGATCGCCGTAGACCGCCCCGCTGCTGACATGAACGATCCGCGGCTTCAGATCGAGCTTGACCAGCGTCTCGTAGAGGACGCGGCTGGCGGTGAGATTCGCCTTCCAGGCCAGCTCGGGCTGACGCAGGCTTCGCGCGGGGTCGGTGAAGCCGGCCAGATGGAAGATGCGCTCGGGGCCAACGCTAGCGAGGACGTGCTCAACTGCGGGGGCATCGGTGAGTTCGGCATGGACCAAGGTCACGCGGTCGGCCAAGGGCTCGAAGCCGGCCGGCCAGCCGCCGCCGCGCGTCAAGGCGAAGAGACGGGCGGCCGTGGGCTGAGTGAGCAAGGCTTCGAGCAGATGGCAGGCGGCGAAGCCGTTGGCACCGGTGACAAGGATGGTCATGAGGCGCGCCTGTGGGGATCGGTTTGCCGGGCCGAGTGCCCGGGAAGCCGTCTCCGCTTTAGTAGCGGATTTCCAGGCCGAAGGTCACGCCATGCGCGATAAACCCGGTCTCCCGGAGCCGCGGCTCGGGGAAGGTCGGGCCGGTCAACGGGACGGCGGGCGGCCCAAGCTGCTCGGGGTTGATGCGGGTATCGATCATCTCGCCGGGCCGCAGCACGTTGGAGATGTAGATGAGGTTGTAGCCGAACGTGGCATACACGTGATCTTTGATCTCATAGCCGAGCTTGACGCCGATCTCGGGGACGAAAGCGAAAGAGTCGTTGCGATAGCGGCCAATGTTGCTGGGCAAAGCCAGGAAGCCGCCCGGGAAGGCCTGCCAGAACACAGTGGGCGAGGAGAGGAAGGTGCCGCCCTGGATGTTGGCCCGTTCGTACATGTAGCCCATGCCAAGCTTGGCCGTGCCGCCCAAACGCCAGCAACCATACTGCTTCTCGGCCCGCAGACCGACCTGGCCGCCGAGGTAGTAGTTCTTGGCATCGAACTGGTCATGGAAGAAGAAGCCGGTGCCGCCCAGCCCGACGCCGTCGACCGGGACCACCAACGCTTCCTTGATGTCGATGCTCTCCATCAGGCTCAGATACCGCAGGCCGTAGATCCAATCGATGCGGCTCCGATGCCCGCGGCAGTGGTTGGACAGGACGTTGACTTCCACGTTCTGGAACCGCCCCGCGATGCTGCCGATGATGCCGCCGTCGGTCGGGCCAAAGGCCGGACCGATGGGGTTGCTGAAGGGGGCCGAGTCTTGCGTCCAGGTGTTCACGTTGAAGAAGGGTCGGGCCAGGACGGCACCCTGGTAGGCCCGCTGCTCGAAGACCCGGGCCTGGTTCATTAGGACCATGTAGCTCGCTTCGAGACCGAAGGTTTCGGTGGGCTCGAACCAGGAACCGAAGGCGATCCGGAAGCCGAACTTCTCCGGCAGCGTGGCTTCTTCCCCGAAGAGGACGCGGGTGTCGGGCTGGCCCAGGACGCCCAATGAGGCAGGCGAACTGGTCGTTACGATCGGCGGCAGCGTGGCATCCTTGAAGCGCCAGATCAAGAACTCGAACTGCATCCAGGTCGGGTCTTCGACGTCACCGGGAATGGGCGGCTCGGAGCAGATTCCCAGCAGGTTGCCCACGGAGCCGACGGGGCTGCAGCCCCAGTCCGGCAGTTGGGGCAGTTCCAGCGAAATGACCGGGGCCTGGCTGTAGGGCACGGGTTCGGACGAGGTCAAAGGCGCCGGCGGCGGTGCTTCCATGGGTGTTTCGGCCTGGGCCGCCACGATTCCGCCGGGCCCAGCCGTCCGCAGGGGCAGATTGGCACCCCGCGGCCGCGTGCCCCCCGAAAGCGGCGGCACATAGGGGCTCTGGAGAATTGCCGGATCATACTCCGAAGGCGTGGAGGTCACGACGCCGCCACCACTGGGCCGACCCACTGGCGGCAGCAGCGAGATTGAGCGCTCCTGCGCCCACGCCGTTGTCGCAAGTAAGCCACCGACCGCTCCGCAGGCAACGTTCGCGATCCATCGGCGCAACATCCGTGGCCCCCTTCCGGCTCGCCCCGCGGCACGCCGCCACCGGCGCGCACCCCAGCGCTTGCTAACTAGATCGGCAAGGAGCGGGGCGGAAGTAGCGAATTTTCTGCCTGAACGGAATCTGCAAGTTGCCCACTCATGGAGACTGGGCAAACAGGGCAAACGGGCCAAGGACGAGCGATGAGCTGAAGTGCGGAACGCGGGCTAAACCAGGATGCCCGCCAGGGGCCGATGCTTCCGGGCCGTGAATTCGCACACCATGATCAGGCCGTCCATGATCTGGTTGGGAGCGTCCAAGGACGACCAGGTGCCCGGCGTCTCGACCGCGGCCCGAGCTTCCTGACTGAGCTTGGGAACCTCGGCGCGTTCGAAGAGCACGTAGTGGCACTCCGTCGGCCCCGTTGCCTGCCAGCGGCGACCACCCTTGAGCAACGGCAAGAGCTGCATGTCGAGCTTGGCGGCCGAGGCGCGCTTGAGCAGATCGAGGACCGCCTGGTGGGGCAGGCCGTCTGGCATCTCCTGTTCTAGTTCCAGTTCATTCCAGAGTCCCTCCTGGCTGAAGGCGACCGCCAGAATTTGATCCACGACTTCGGCTTCGCGCGGCGGCATCCCCTGGTAGTTGATTCCCTGGCGCATGAGCTTGCGGGCCAATTGGCCAATCTCATCGTCGGGTTCGGCTCCCATCTCGAATTCGAGGATCTTGAGGAGGGCCGTTTCTTCCTGGTCGGTGGCCTTGCCGAAGACCTGCTGGAAACGCCCGATGCTGAACGAGAAGAATTGCCAATGTCGGGACATAAACGCCGCCGCTTCCAAGGGAAATACAAGGCCCGCCGTGGGCTCAGGCCATGACGGCTCAAGTGTATTCCAGCCTTGCCGAGATTGCAACGAAAAGCCTGCCCCTTGTCCACTTCAAGGCGCTGGCCTTCCACTCGACTGGCGTGAAGGACACGAACTGGCCGAGCTAGCGGCCGATGAAGTCGTTGTTGGCCCGGCGGGCAACGTCTTCGACACGGCTTTCAAACTCGCGGATGACCGGTGTAAGGAGATCCTCCGTGTCCCGCCGGGAAGCGAAGGACAGGGCCGTGATGAACCGCCGCTGCACGTCACGCAGCATGGGCTCATAGCGTTGCTTGAGCTTGCGATGCACGGAAGGAATCGGCTCGCCCAGGGCCCCCATAGTTTCGAAGGCGGCCACGATGGCATCCAGCTTCTGGCGCAGCTCGGGCAGCTCCTTCTCGGCAGTCTCCCGATTGCGAATGCGCCCCAGCGTGGTCAGCATGTTTTCCATGCAACGGATCACCTGAACCAGGGATTCTTCGTGCCGGGTGTCGGCCTGGCCCGGCCACAACCAAAAGACGAGGGCGATGAGGCCCGCGAGGACGCCGAATCCCAAGAGGGGCAGGATGATGAACCACGGCACCCCCTCGCCCTGGATACGCCGCCGCTTCTTCTTCTTGGGGCGGGGAGCCGACTCGTCCCTGGTCGGCTCGGCAGGCGGCGCCGCGGCCGGTGCGAACGCCGGGGCCGGCAGGACCGTGGCCACCGGCTGCACCAGGCTGGCCAGCGAGACGAGGGCCTGGCAACGCGGACAGGTGATCGTGGCCGCACGATCGACGGCCGCCTGGGAAGCACGCAAGCGAGAACTGCAACCCGGGCACAAAAAGGCAACTTCGCTCATGGTGAATGGCCTGGCGCGGCAGCGATTCCCAGTCCCATCCTACCTAGTTCAGTTACGGCCGGCCAGCCAGTGCCGCCCGGCCAGGACGCACAGGCCCCGTTCCGCGGGCCTAGAGTTTGGCTTCCGCGGAGTGCAAACGGATATCGGCCTAGAGGTGCGAGTCGCTGATCGTGGGTAGGGAGCGGACGCGGAACCGGCCGTTACCAGGAACTCATGTCCATGGCTTCCTGGACGCCGAGCAGGTGGCAGAAGCGTTGGTGCTCGTCGGTAAAGCGGAGGTGGGTACAGTGGATGTGCTCCGCCTCGGTGAGAAGTTCCAGGTCGTCCTCGCGGGGGATACTGAAGTCGCGGAGCACCCGTTCGAACGGGGCCAGCTTGGCCGCATAGACGTAGAGCAGCTTGTGCTCGTCGAAGTGGACTTCCACCTGCCGATTCTGGTTGAGGACGGCCATGCCCGTGCAGCCGTCGTTCATGAGCAGGTCTTCAAATTCGAGGCAGTAGCTGGCCAGGATGGGCAGGTCGATGGCTTCGCGCTCCGACTCGACCTGCTCCTCGCCGCCCTCGTGGCTGCTCTCGAGGATGACGTCGACGACCGGTCCGAGCGGATCGAGGAGAGCGAGGAAGACGTCGAAGAGCTTCTCGCGCGACACGGCCGCGGACAGGACCGGCAGCCGCACCTGGCGATTCGGGCCGCGATGGTGCTGAATGCGGTAGCCTTCGCGCGGCAAGACTCCGAGCTCGAGGGCAGGCCGAATCGCCTGCGTGAGCTTGAAGTCGTCGAATCGGTCCCGATGCAAGTGACGGGCCATTTTGAGCGCCTGCCGGGCCACGGCCACCTCCGTGTCTTGAGCCTCGGGGATCCTTCGCCGCTTCAAGTATACTCCCGGGTGCAAAGTCGTTTCTACTGTACACGCTCTTTTTCGCCCAGAGACCGGCCCCAAGGCGAACGCTTTCCCTACTCCTTGGCAAGATAGGCAAGCCCCGCGTACGCCTCGCGCCACCGATGCGGGCTGTGCCCATCGCTCGGGCTGTACCACAGTGCCGTACAATCGTTACGCCGCGTATCCAGCGCGCTGAAACCTTTGTCAGGTCTGGATTTGCATCCAGAATCTCCCTGACGGGTCCCATTCCATCGGCTATGCTGGCAGTTGTCCCACCACGGATGGCCCCACGGATGAGGGTTGTCGAGATGCTCACCGGTGCCTATCGCCTCTTGTCCTCCTTCATGACCGTGCCGGGTCGCGCGGCTCGGACGGGCAGCGTGCCTTTGCCCCTCTCACGCTGGCGTCGCGGACTCCACGCCGCCACCGCGGCTGCCATCGGCCTAGTGATCGTCCTCATCATCCACGCCCTCGCCTTGGCCCAGGAGCCAGCCCGGGCCCCGCGCCCCCGGGCTCCCGTTAGCCTCGACGTCTGGGAAGCCATCTGGATCGACTCCCATCACGTGGGCTGGTGCCGGCGGCAGACCCGGGCCGCGCAAGCGAATGGCGTCGACGTCGTCGAGACCGCCATCGAACTGGAGCTGGGACTACGCCGCGACGGGCGCGCCCTCTCCATCCACCAGGTGCATGCCTTCCATGAGTCGATCGACGGCCGGCTCCTGGGCTTCATCCTGCAGGATCAGATTGGACCCGAGCAGCAGATCACCCGCAAGGGGCGCGTCCAGGATGATGAGCTGATCTGGACCACGCAGTGGCGAGGCCAGCCTGCTCGGGAGAAGTCGGCCAGCCTGCCCAAGAACGTCCGGGGCCCCTGGGGGCAGATGCTCGAACTTAAGCGGGGTCCATCCATCGGGATGAATGAGCCTGGCTGGCATCGTTATGAGCCAGTCTTCGATGCCATCCTGCCGGTCGACGTGGGCTGGCAGCCAGCCGATCGGGTCGAACTGCCGCAGCAGCCGCCCCAGCGCTTGCGCTCCGTGATTCTGCGGCTGGACGGCGTCCCGGATGCACCCGAGGCCATGGAGCAATGGTGGCTCGACGTGAGCAACGAGGTTGTCCTCCGCAAGCAGCGCCATGCCTCCCTGGGCACACTCACCTTCGTTCGCACTACACCGGAGAAGGCCAAAGTGGGGATGACGCGGGCCTTCGCCTTCGACGTCGGCAAGGCCCAGCTCATTCGCCTCAATCGTCCGCTGGCCGACTTCAATGCCACGGCGGAGGCGACCTACCGAGTTCGGCTGAAGGAGGGTGACAAGGCGCCGGCAATCCCCTCTTCGGACCGGCAGAAGGTGCAGCCAGACGGACCCCAGGCCGTGACGGTCCAGGTGATCGGTTTGGAAACCCCGCCCGACCTTGGCCCGACGCGGTTTCAGCCGCCCGCCGGCTACCTCACGAGCAATGCAGTGCTCAATGCCAAGGATGCCATCGTCCGTCGGCATGCCCAGGAAGCGACGCGGGGCCAGAGCCGACCCTGGGCCAAGGCGCAGGCCATCGAGCGCTGGGTGCATCGGCAACTACGGGGCAAGCCGGAGTCATCCGAAGGGCATGCCCGGGCCGACGAGGTGGCGCGCCGGCTGGCGGGCGACTGCAAGGCCCACGCGATTCTGGCGGCGGCCATGTGCCGGGCCGTGGACATCCCCGCGCGCACCGCCGTCGGGCTGGTCTACGTGCCCAAGGAACGGGCCCTGGGCTTCCACATGTGGCTCGAGGTGTGGATCGACGGCCGCTGGTATGCTCTCGATCCGACGCTGGGCGAAGGGCGGGTCGGTGCCGGGCATCTGAAGCTCGGCGACCAGGACTGGAACGACGCCAACTCCCTGGCTCCGCTCCAGGCCGTGCTCAACCTGATCGGCAATCTCGAAGTCGAACTGGTTGCCGCGCCGTAGAACCTGGCCCGTCAGGACTTGCTTAGCTCTTCTTGCATGAGCCGGCGGATCTCCTCCGTCGGGGCCTTGCCCTTGGTCTCCCGCATGATCGGCCCGACCAGGGCATCCATGGCCTTGGTCTTGCCTGCCTTGACGTCGGCCACGGCCTTGGGATTGCCCGCGATCGCCTTCTGCACCAGCCCCCGCAGAAGTTCAGTATCCATCGCCTGATTTAGGCCCAACTCCTGGACCAGGGCGGTCGGGGGCTTGCCCGTCGCCAGCATCTGCGCGAAGACCTCGCGGGCCTTGGGCTTGTTGATGCTGAACTGCTTCACCTGGGCGACCAGCTCGGCGATGGCGGCGGGCGGCACGGGGCATTCCGCGATGGTGATCTTGCGGTCGTTCAGAAGCTGCAAGACTTCGTTGGTACACCAGTTGGCCGTGGCCTTGGCGTCGCCCGAGGCCCGCGCGGCTGCTTCGAAGTAGTCGGCAAAGGCGTGGCCCTGAGCGGTGATGACCTGAGCGTCGTAGGCCGGCAGGCCATACTCCGACCGGAGCCGGGCCCGCCGCTGGGCTGGCGTTTCGCCCAACTCCTGCCGAATCCGCTCCAGCCAGGCGGCATCGACCACGACCGGCACCAGGTCCGGCTCGGGGAAGTAGCGGTAGTCCGAGGCCTCTTCCTTCCGCCGCTGAATGACCGTCACGCCCCGGGCATCGTCCCAGCCCGCAGTGGTCTTGGCCCCGGCCTGCATGTCCACGCCCGTCCGCTGGTACTCCTCGTGCTGCCGCCGCGCCTCGTAGACGATGGCCCGCTCCACGGCCCGGAAGCTGTTCAGATTCTTGATCTCCACGATGGGCGTGGGCACCATCCGGCCCGCCAGCGGAATCCGCACGTTGACGTTGGCATCCACCCGCAGGCTGCCTTCCTGCATCTCACAGTCGGAAATGCGGAGTTCGCGGAGCAAGAGGCGCAACTCTTCGAGATAGGCCTTGGCCTCCTCGGGGCTGGCCATGTCCGGCTGGCTGACGATCTCCAGGAGCGGCGTGCCGGCCCGGTTCAGATCGACCAGGCTGTCGCGGCGCTGGCCGCCCTCATCATGGAGCATCTTGCCCGCGTCCTCTTCCAGGTGGACACGGATGAGGCGAATGAACTTGGTCCCCGCGGCGGTGGTGATCTCCAGGCCGCCAACGCTCGAAAAGGGCAGGTCGTACTGGCTGATCTGGTAGTTTTTCGGCAGGTCGGGGGAGTAGTAGTTCTTGCGGTCCCACTTGGTGAAGGAGGCCACCTCGGCCCCGAGGGCCAGGGCGGCCCGCAAGGCGAGATCGAAGGCCCGGCGATTCATCACCGGCAGCACGCCAGGCATGCCCGTGCAGACCGGGCAGGTGGCGGAATTGGGCGGTAGGCCGAACTTCGTCGGGCAGCCGCAAAACAGCTTGGTCTGCGTCAGCAACTGCACGTGGACCTCGAGGCCCACGACGATCTGCACGCCAGCCGGAAGAGCAGGGTTCACACGCCCCCCTTGAGCAGGGACTTCAGGATCGGGGCCGCCGCCTGGGCCGGTCCCGGGATGGCAACTAGAGCCTGGGCCGCCGCTGATGCCAGTCGGTGGCGGCCTCGTGCATCCGGGCCACGCGCAACAACTTCTCTTCGGAGAAGGGCGCGCCAAGAATCTGCAACCCGATCGGCAAACCCGCCTGGGTGAAGCCGCAGGGGACGCTGATGCCGGCCAGACCCACGAGGTTGCAACTGATCGTGTAGATATCGGACAGATACATCTGGAGCGGATCGGCGGACTTTTCGCCGAGGCGAAATGCCGCCGTGGGCGTTGTCGGCCCCATGATCACGTCGCACTGGGCGAAGGCGGCATCGAAGTCGTTCTTGATCAGCCGCCGCACCTTAAGGGCCTTGACGTAGTAGGCATCGTGGTAGCCGCTGGAGAGCACGAAGGTGCCGAGCAACACGCGGCGCTTGACCTCGGGCCCGAAGCCCTGCCCCCGGCTGCGGCTGTACATGTGGATGAGGCTGTCGAAGCGGTCGGCCCGGTGGCCGTAATGGACGCCGTCATAGCGGGCCAGGTTGCTCGAGGCCTCGGCCGTCGCCACGATGTAGTAAACAGCGATGGCATGCACGCTGTTGGGCAGCGAGATCTCCTTGATCGTGGCGCCCTGCTGCCGGTAAACGTCGAGGGCGGCCCGGACAGCTTTCTCCACTTCCGGGTCGAGGCCGGCCCCGAAGAACTCACGGGCCACGCCGATGGTCAGTGGCTGGACGGGCTGATCGACGTTGGCCGCATAGCGGGGCACGGGCTGGTCGACGCTCGTGGTATCTCGGGCATCGTGCCCGGCGATCGTTTCCAGGAGCAGGGCGGCGTCGCCGACGTCATGACTGAAGATGCCCACCTGATCGAGCGAACTGGCGAAGGCGACCAGGCCATAGCGTGAGACCCGGCCATAGGTGGGCTTCAGGCCGACGATGCCGCACAAGCTGGCGGGCCGCCCGATCGAGCCGCCCGTATCCGAGCCCAGGGCCCGGGGCGCGAGGCTGGCGGCGACGGCCGCTGCCGAGCCGCCGCTGGAGCCGCCTGGAACCCGTTCGAGGTCCCAGGGGTTGAGCGTGGGGCCGAAGGCGCTGTTCTCGTTGGACGAGCCCATGGCGAACTCGTCCATGTTGGTCTTGCCGATGATGACCGCATCCGCGGCCCGCAGCCGTTCGATGACATGGGCGTCATACGGGGGGACGAACCGGGCCAGAATCTTGCTGCCGCACGTGGTCCGCAGGCCGCGGGTGCAGAGGACGTCCTTGACGGCGACGGGGACGCCGGCGAGGGGGCCCAGCGGCTCGCCCCGGCGGCGGCGGGCATCGACGGCCGCGGCCAGGGCCAGGGCGCCGGCTTCGTCCACGTGGAGGAAGGACTTGACCTTGGGATCGCGGTGCCGAATGGCTTCGAGGAAGGCGGTGGTGGCGTCGACCGCGCTGAGGGCTCCGGCCTCCAGGTCGCGGAGCAGTTCACGGGCCGAGCGTTCATGCAGGATCATGCGAGCGTGCTTTCGGCAAAGGCCGGCCGGGGCCGCCACTACTCCAGCACGGCGGGCACGGCGTAAAAGTCATCTTTCCGCGCGGGTGCGTTCGCCAGCATCTCCGCCACCGGCAGCGGGGGGCGGGGCTCGTCATCCCGGAAGACGTTCTGGAGGGGGCGCGGGGGCGAGAGCGGCCCCCCGCCCGTGACGTCGGCGGCCCCCCAGGCGTCGACG
>CALLZJ010000025.1 GCA_937858435.1 uncultured bacterium | reverse complement strand
CCGGCGCGGCGACCGGCGGGGAAGTCTGGGGCGGTCCCACCGGCGGGCGATTCACGCCAGCGGGAGGGAACATTTCCAGTTTGCGGAGTTGAGCCGACGAGAGATCGACCTCGTCGGAGTCGGCCGGCTTAGGGATGAATTGGCGGGTCTGGCACTTGGGGCACGTGATCGAATGCCCAGCATGCTTCAACTGGGCCTTCAGGCGCGAGTTGCACTTAGCGCAATGGAATCGCAGGAGGTCGGCCGACATGGCGGCATCCCAGGCCCGACTCGAAGGTTTGCTCCCCGGCTTCCATTATGCCGTTGGCGCCCGAGGTTGTCCACCCAAGACGTTCGGGGAGAAGGGGAGAGGGGGAGAAGCAAAGAAGGAGGCCCCGAAGAGCCTCCTTCCAGGTTTCCGGTCCCCCGCGCGACGTCCCTCCACGCCGCGGCCGGGGACGGAGGAGATAGTCGTTAGTTGGCGGCCACGGCGACCGGCATCTCGAAGCTGGTCTGGACCGTCTCGCCAGCCCGGACGGTGACGTCGCGGCTGACCGTGAGCGGCTTGCCTTCGCGCACCACTTCGACCTTCAGCGTGTAGACGAAGCTCTTGCCGACCGGCAGCGCCGGGGAGATGAACGTCCGGCTCTCACCGGTCGTCGTCATGGCCTGGTCCTGGATGAAAAGCTTGGCGTCGGCCGGCAGGCTGACGATCAGGGTGGCCTGATTCAGCATGCTCTGTTCCGGAGCCTTCTTGTCGCTGGGCTGAGCGTCGGGGGAACCTTCGCCCGCCGGCGGGGTCATGGACGGAGCCGCGCCATTGCAACCCGTGCAAGCGACGACGCCCGCGCACCCATGGCAGCCGCCGCCATTGCAGCGACGGAACATGCGGCTGAAGAGACCGCCGTGGCAGCTGCTGCAAGCAGCGCCATTGCAGGCCGAACCATTGCAGGCAGCCGTGCAGCCATTGCAGCCGCTGCAGCGCCGCGAACCCACGCACCAACCCGAGCAGCTACCGCCGTTGCAGGACCAGCCGGAGCACCGGCCAGCGCAACCCCGACGGAACAGCCCACCACTGCACCGGCCGCCATGGCAGGACCAGCCGCTGCAGGCCACCGCGCCGTTGCAAGCCGCGCCGCCATGGCAGTCATACGCCAGGCCGCTGCTGCTCAGCGCCATCATCACGATCATGCTGTACATAATTGGGCATCTCCTCCGAAACACGTTGTGCCAACCCAGATGGTCCGGCATGCCCCATGCAGCCGAACGGAGAGATCGCGCAGACGAGTGAAGCTAGCGAATCTCTGCTGACTGGGTAGATATTAAGAACGTGACACCCTAGTGTCAATGGCAAAATGGACAAGATCAGGGGAATAAGCAGCCCCTTTCCTGGGACGGCCTGAACCCTCCGAACACCCGGTCATTTCCTTGGGGGAAGTGCGGCGTTAGCCACGCCGCATCAAGAACCACACCAGGGCCAAGAACAGCCCGCCCATACACACCGAGCACAGCATTAGCACCACGACTAAGGTCCGCGTGACGACCAGCCGTGGCTGCTGGCCTTGCTGAACGACGATCATGTAAGGATCGTCAGCCGGTGCCATGCCGTCATACCCGCCGAAGCCGTCCGGCGCTCCGTGCTCCATCTGGGCGGCCTGGGCGGCAAGCTGCGGAGCCGTGATCGGCAGCCGGGGCGTGTCCGTGGGGCCGGGCGCAACTCGTCCGGAGAGCTGGATTTGTGGCTGGGAACGGGGTGTCGAAGTGGCAGCGGTTGCGGGTAGGGCGGGGACTCGACCCCACGACGACGAGGTGGTCGAACCCGTGCGCGCTGCCAGGCTGACGGGGGGAATCTCCGACTCGGGCGGCGGCGGCACCGGCAACTTCAGCCAGGGCTCGAGCGCTGCCACGATCTCGATCGGTGTCTGGAAGCGATCGAGCGGCTTCTTGGCCATCATCCGCTCCACCACCGCCACCAGGCTGGGCGGCGTGTCCGGACGGAGCGACACCAGCGGCGTGGGCATCCGCGTCTGGTGCAGGATCAGCTTTTCCTCGTCGGCAGCGCTCTCGAACGGGGTCTGACCCGTGAGCAGGAAGTAAGTCGTCACCCCGAGACTGTAAATGTCGCTGCGGATGTCGACGTCGTGCGTCTTGATGATCTGCTCGGGGGAGAGGTAGTCGGCCGTGCCGAGGACGCGGTGGGCGTCGTAGTCCTGGGTCAGCGTGTCTTCCTCGTCGTCCATGAAGCGGGCCAGCCCAAAGTCCAGAATCTTGATCACACCCTGACGGTCGAGCAGCAGGTTGCTCGGCTTCAAGTCCCGGTGCACCAGGGCATTGTCGTGCAGGTATTGCAGGCCCTCGGCCGCCTGGGCCAGATAGTTGGCCACGCGGGGGAAGCTGAGCGGGCCATGCCGCTTGATCAGCTTCTGGAGGTTGACCCCGTCGACGTATTCCATGACGAGGTAGTGGAACTGGTTATCGGAATCGAGGTCGAAGGCACGGACGATGTTCGGGTGGTTGAGGGCGGCGACGGCCCGGGCTTCACGCTGGAAGCGGGCCAGCATGGAACTCTGGCGGGCCTTCTCGGTGGGCACGACCTTGACGGCGGCCCGGTGCTTCATCGTGATGTGCTCGCACAGATAGACATTGCCCATGCCGCCCGTGCCGAGGATCTCCAGCACCTTGTACTTGCCGAGCGTAAAGCCGCGATAGCGGCCCTTCAGAAGCTGCTTGGCCTGGAAATAGGTGACAAGGCCATCGTTCACGAGCCGGCTGGCCAGCTTGGTCGCCTCGCCCGGACACTCGTCCGAACCGCGCAAGGCATCCAGATAGCCCTCGAGCGTCTGGCGTTCCACCAGTTCGCTCTTGTGCAAGAGGTCGATCAGGTCTGTGCTAGTGGTCGGAACCGCCATACGTGGTCGAGGCTTGCGGCCAGCCTGTCGAGGCGGCCAGACAGTAATTCGTCCATTCTACTAGACGGGCCATCCCCGTGCTAGTCACTGGTTTGGGCTTGGGGCCAGAGCGGGGCCGCGCAACCGGACCTGGGCAAAGCGGCCCGTATCGTCGAACGAGCCGATGCCCACCAGCCCCGGCCCCAAGGTTCGATCCAGAGCGGTCATGATCGGCTTGCTCATGTCGTCGAAGAAGACCTCGATGGTCCCCTCGGCGACGTCACGCCGAACCCGCACTTTCCGCCATTGGTTCTGCCCCCAATCGTTGCCGTCGTTGGTGGTCACGCCGATCTTCCGCCGCGGTGCCTGGTGGACCAGGAAGATGTTGTTCGCATGATCGTCGGCCTTGGCCGCGATGTGGACGTAGTAGTACTCCGCGGGTGCCTGGTAGCCGAGGACAAAGACCAGGTCCCGGTGGGGGTAGTCCCGGCTGGTCTGCATGCATTCCACGTCCAGGACAAAGCTGCCGACCCGCAGGTCATCGATCAAGGCGAGGCTGAGCGGCGAGCGGTGGGGCGGCTGAAATCGGCTGGCCTGGAACAGTTCAAGAACGCGCCGGCCCTCATGGTCTGCGAGCCGCCAGGCCGCCCGATCGGTGAAACGCAGCCGCTCCAGCGCATTCGGCTGCGACCAGTCGGCCTCGAACAGCACCTTCCAATCGGCAGCCGGCTCGGGCTCAGGCGGGCCAATCGGCCAGGCCGCGTCGCTGCGAGCGACCGCTGCCGTCGCGACCATGGCCAGGACCAATCCCAGCCCCAGGCCCCAGGCCAGTCGCCGAGCCCAGCCCTGCTGTGTGGCGTGCATGGCAGCGTCCTATCCCAAGAATGAAGCGAACGGCGTCCTCGCCTGACGGAGCGTAGGCCATCGTCGCTAGCCAATCGGCACTTCGACCCAGGCCTGCCGCTGAGCAGAAGTGAGCACGGCATCCAGCACGAGCTGGGTCTCATAGGCGTCGCGGAAGGTGGGGCGGGCCGGCTGTCCGGAGGCCAGCCCTTCCAGGAAGTCCGCGACCTGATGCGTGAAGCTGTGTTCGTAGCCGATCTGTAGGCCGGGGACCCACCACTTGCCCATGTAGGGATGCTCGCCGTCTGTGACGTGAATCGACCGCCAGCCCCGCAGCGGCCCCTCATCGCGATGGTCGAACCACTGCAAGCGATGCAGGTCATGCAGGTCCCAGGCGATGCTGGCATGTTCGCCGTTGATCTCGAACGTGTACAGGGCCTTGTGGCCCCGGGCATAACGGGTCGACTCGAAGTTGGCCAGGCTGCCGTTCCGAAAACGGGCCAGAAAGGCGCAAGCGTCGTCGATGCCGACCGGCTCGACCTTGCCCGTCAGATTGTGGTGGCGTTGCTTAACGAAGGTCTCGGTCATGGCGGAGACGGCGGCCATGGGCCCGTTGAGCCAGAGCGCTGTGTCGATGCAATGGGCCAGGAGGTCGCCGGTCACGCCGCTGCCGGCTGCGGCAACGTCGAGCCGCCAGAGCCCGGTGCCGCCCTGGGGCAGATCGGGGCTGATCGTCCAGTCCTGGAGGAACTTGGCGCGATAGTGGAAGATACGGCCGAGCTTGCCCTGGTCGATGAGATGCTTGGCGAAGGTGACCGCCGGGACGCGCCGGTAGTTGTACCAGACCATGGTGGCGACGCCGGCCCGTTCCACCGCGTCGACCATCCGCAGCCCCTCGGCTCCGGTCATGGCCAGAGGCTTCTCGCACAGGACCATCTTGCCCGCGGCCGCGGCGGCCAAGGCGATCTCAGCGTGGAGCTGGTTCGGCGTGCAGATGTCGATGCAGTCGATGTCCCGGCGCTCGACGAGCTTTCGCCAGTCTGTTTCGACCGACTCGTAACCCCACTGGTCGGCGAAGGCCTGGGCCTTGGCCTGATCGCGGGCACAGGCGGCCTTGAGCACGGGACGATAGGGCAAGCTGAAGAAGTGGTTGACCTGATGATAGGCATTCGAATGGGCCCGGCCCATGAATCCGTAGCCGATCATGCCGATGTTCAGGGGACGCTGCTGCATGGCGGGAACTTCCTGGCGGGGTGAGGCGGGAGCCGAGCATCAGGGAGCATAGTAGCCCGGAACGGGGGCGGGCTCAAGCAACCAACCGTAAAGAGCCCCGCCGCGCAAAAAGGAACAGCCCGGAGCAAGGCTCCGGGCTGCGGGTGGA
This sequence comes from uncultured bacterium, assembly GCA_937858435.1. Taxonomy (GTDB): domain Bacteria; phylum Planctomycetota; class Planctomycetia; order Gemmatales; family HRBIN36; genus CALLZJ01. The sequence continues at coordinate 11,235 of CALLZJ010000025.1, read as the reverse complement.
TTCAGAGGGTCGGACCGTCGGGCCTATTCCTTTTCAGGAGTGGGCATCGGGGCCGCGGCCGGCTCGGACTTGACTGCGCCACAACCCGGGCAGCCGCTGCAAGCGTTGCACGGATTGTCGCAGCACAGACGCCGGCTGAAGAGGCGGTCGAGCAGACGGCAGCGCCGCGGAGCGCACGGATCGCAGGGCTCGCAGCACGGCTGGCAGCAGGGCTGGCAGACCGGCTCGCACTTGACCCAACGCTTCTTGGTGACGCAGCCGTCGCGCTCGACGCAGCCCGGCACGCGCTTGCAGGTCTTCACCGCCACGCACTCGGTCACGGTGTAGGGCACCTTGACGCAGTGCTGGACAGCCACCTGGCGGGCGACGCACACGGGCACCTGCCGAGCCACCTGCACCGGCACCTGGCGGGCGACGGTGTAGGGCACGCGGGTGACGACTTCTTCCTGCTGCATGGTCACCACGGTAACGGGCACCTGGCGGCTGACCTGCTCCTGGACCATGCGGACCGTGGTGACGGGGACGCGCTGGACGACGGTCTCGGGCACCATGCGGGTGACAATCCGGGTCTGACCGGGACGAATGATGCGGGCACCTTCGACGAAGCGGCGGGGGCCGCGCGACTCGTCAGAAATCGATGTTCGCCCGCAGGCCCGCGACCCCCTGAGCCGCGCCGCCTCCCCCCGCGCCGCCCTGAGCGCCGCTGTCGGGGCCCTGGCCGCGAGCGCTGTCGCCCGCCGCCGCGCCGCCGGCATCAGCCGGGCTGCCGGACTCGGTCGGATGGCCCACGCCGCGGTCGTCGACCCAAGCGCCGACCAGCACGCGGTTGACCGTGTAGGGCACGCGCTCGATGACCGTCTCGGCCACCATGCGGGTCGTGGTCACGGCCACCTTGCGGGTCTCCGTCGTCGGCACCATCTTGGTGACCTTGTAGGGCACGCGCTCGGTCACGCACTCCTCAACCATCCGCGTGCAGGGGACCTGCTCGCAGATGACGCGGGGCTTGCAGACCGTGCGGCACTTCGTCTCGCACGGGTCCTGGCAGAGCTTGAGCCGCCAGGCAGCGCCGACCTTGCAGCACTGGCCCGAGCACGGATCGTTCGCCGTGTAGCCGTCTTCCCGCACCAGCGACAGCCGCCGGCGACCCGGCACCGTGTAGCTCTCGGTCACCGGCTCCATCCCCGTCCGCCGCACCGTCCGCATCTCGCAGACCGGCTTGCTGACCTTCTTGACGACGTCCTTATAGCAGGTCTCTTCGACCGGCTTGCAGACCGTCACGCAGACGTCCTTCATGACCGTCTCGCAGACCGGGCGGCAGATGACCTTGCTGCATTCCTTGTAGGTCGTCTCGCAGACCGGCTTGCAGACCGTCTTCTTGCACTCCTTGTAGTGCGTCTCCTGCACGCAGCGGCTGACCTGGTACTCGGTCGGCGGGGCCACGATCGTCTCCTGGACCGGCTTGCACACCGTGTAGGTGCATTCCTTGTACGTGGTCTCCTGCACGGGCTTGCAGACCGTCTCGGTCACGGTGCGCATCTCGGTCTTGTAGACCGGCTTGCACACGATCTGCTTGCACTCCTTGTAGTGCGTCTCGTGCACGGTCTTCATGCACTGCTGCATGACCGTCTGCATCTGCACTTCATGCACCGTCTTGTAGCACGTGCGGACTTCGTCACGGTAGCAGGTCTTGGTGACCGGCCGATACTGCACGTCTTCCACGAGCTGGTAGCAGGTGTGGAAACGCTTCTCGACCACCGTGTCGTGCACCAGGCGGTACGAGGACTTGAAACGGGACTTGCACGCGGCCAGCCCACACGGGTCGCCGCAGCCGCCTGCGACGTACGTGGTCGTGCCACAATCACCGGCCAGCGCCGCGGCGTTGGCGGTGAGCGCGACCAGGGCCGCGAGCAGCGGCACAGTGAAGCGCTTGCTCATCTTGGATCGCCTCCTTGCAGAAACAGGTAAAGCGGGGAGCACCGGCCAGGTCGGAAGGCGGCGAAGCCCCGAGCGGGCAACCACCGTGCTCCTTCCTTGCGTGGGAGGCGCGGTGGCGGGTAAGCTGCCCGCATGACGCAGTCCAAGTATCGTCTGACGCTTCCCAACCCTATCAGGGCGCACCGCCATTATGACCCCGCGCCACGCTCACCCCGCGTGCAACCTGCCGTCTCTGCCTGGGAGTCCGAAGCTGCCCACTCCGCACGAAACGACGTCTGTAACGGTCGTTCCTGCCGCGCCGACCCGCCCCCTGGCCCGTTCGGGAAACCTTGCCGCCCACACCGGTCGTGCCGACCCTCGCCACCGACACCGAATACGCGCTTGCCCCCTACCGCCTGGCGGAGGATGAGAGCACCCAGTCGATCGCCTGCGACCCGACCCACTCACTGCTGAAGGAGAAACCCATGCCGCCGCTCGCTCTGCTGCGTGCCCAGATGCTGCTGGCCGCCACAATGGGACTAACCTGCCTGGCAGGCCGTCTGGACGACCCGCCCGCCAAGGTTGAAGACAACCCCTATCGCCGAGCCAAGGTCGGTCAGTGGGTCGAGTATGGCTCCGAGGCCGGCGGGCAGGCGTTCTCCTCACGCTACACCGTCACCGCCAAGGACGAGAAGTCAGTGACCCTCAAGATCGAAGCGTGGTCGGGGGACAAGGCCCTGCCCACCCAAACGCAGACGATCCCGCTCGACCAGCCCTACGATCTCAAGGAGGTCGTGCGGGGACCAGCCACGGAAAATGCCAAGGTCGAGGTACGGCAACTCGAAAAGACCGAGGACACCATTGAAGTGGGGGACAACACTTATGCCTGCACCCGCACCAAAATCCTGTCCATCCGGGAAGTCAATGGACGCAAGATCGAGTCTGTCTTCACCATCTGGACCAGTCCCGACGTGCCGCTCAGCGGCATGGTGCGGTGGCGAACGGAGTTTATGGGCCGGACTACGGACCTGGACCTGCGGGGATTCAGCGACAAGTAGACCTTCATTGCAGGCGCAAAAAGAAGCTCCGCCCTTGGCGGGCGGCGTAAGATGACTTTACGCCGCCGATCCGCGTGTGTTCGGGGCGTTTCATCCCTCCCGTGGAGAGGTCCATGTCCCTGCGCTCGCTCGTGCGCGTCCTTCTGCTCTTGGCCGTCTGGATGGCGGCGACCCTGCCCGCCCACGCTCAGGCGGACGACAACCCCTACCGCAAGGCCAAGGTGGGACAGTGGGTTGAGTACAGCTCCGATTTTGGCGGCCAGACCATGACCATGCGGCAGACGGTGACCGCCAAGGACGAGAAGTTCGTCACCGTGAAGACGGAAATGAAGATGGGCCCCAACGCCATGCCGGCCCAGGAACAGAAGATCTCTCTCGAAGAGCCCTTCGATCCCGCCAAGATGGCTCGGAATCAGAACATCCCGAACGCCAAGATCGAAACGAAGCAACTCGACAAGAGCGAAGACAAGATCGAAGTGGGGGGCAAGACCTACACCTGCACCCGGGTCAAGATTCAGACCAACATCGAGGTCAGCGGTCAGAAGATCGAATCGGTCGCGACGATCTGGACCAACCCCGACGTGCCGCTGAGCGGCATGGTGCGACTCCAGACCGAGACCATGGGGCAGTCCTTCACCATGGACCTGAAGGGCTTCGGCGACAAGTAAACCGAGACCGACAGTCTGCTCAAGTTGCCACTAGGGCCGTCGGTATGGACCGGCGGCCCTGGTCGATTCTTGGGTCGCTAGGCTGCCCGCCGCTGCTGGACCTGTTCAGGCCAGGCCCGGCCGCGCGGCTCCGAGGCCACCACCCCGGTGCGGGCCGGCGCCACGATTTGCAGCATGAACAGAAAATGGCACCACGTGCCGAGCATCACACAGAAGTGGAACACCTCATGGGGCCCGACTACCCGGGGCACGAGGGTCGGCCGCTCGGCCAGCTCAATGAGACCACCGATCGAGTAGATGACTCCGCCATAGAAGACCTGGGACAGCATTCGCAAGCCATGCTCCCGGGTCATCTCCATCACGGGCACAAGCCCAATCCATCCCACGAGCAGGTAGATGACCACCGACGCCTCGTGGGGCAGTTCTGGCAAGAACCACTTGGCGGCGATACCCAGCCCGGCCACGAACCACATCCCTGCCACCATGAGCCGGGTGCCGCGCCGTCCCGAGCGCAGCACCACGAGCAGGGGCGTATAGGTCCCGGCAATTAGCAGGAAGATGGCACTGTGGTCGAGCAGGCGGAAGAAGCGTAGATGTTGATGGGGCAGGGTGAGGGCGTGGTAGGTGGCACTGGCCGAGTAGAGCAGCACCCAGGAGAGGCCGAACACCAGGAGCGACAACCGCTTGGGTCGATCCGGGCCGCTACAGCGGACGAGCCAGATGGTGGCACCCACGCCGAGGCCCGCCGCCAGGGCATGCGAGAGCATGCTGACGGGATCGCGCAGGCCCCAGAGGGGGAGATTGCCCTCAGGCATGGCATGGCCCCGCCCCGGAGCGGTGGGCCAGCCGAGACGTCGGGGGCCGAGAGCGCCGGGTGCGGCCCCTATTCCCGAATGTGAAGGTTCGGTCAAGGCCGATTCCCAGACCCGGCCCATGCCAGCTTCGGCCACCATTCATAGTTTTTCTTCTGACGCCGCGGGTCAGCCCCCGGACGGCGTGCTTGTCGCCTTTCCCCCGGGTAGTTGGAATATGGTGCGTCCCACGCTGCTGTGCCGTTCGCTGGTCCTGGCCGGGCTGATCCTGGCCATCATGGGCTTTCGCTTCCTGCCCTATGCCCTGTCGAGCACCGATCCGCTCTTGCCCTGGCTCTGGGGCATGACGCCGCTCTGGGCGGTGATGCTCTTTGGCGTGGCGACCTTCCGGCCGCTGTGGCTGGGCTGGGCCGTCCCGTTGGCCGCCATGGTCCTCAGCGACGTTGTGTTGCACGTGACGGGCCTGGCCCCCGTGACCCTCGCCGGCCGCCTGGTGCTCTACTCCATCATGCTCGCCATCGGTGGGCTGGGGCTTGTCGTCCGATACTGGCGTCGCGCTCCGGTCGTTGCCGGTGCCAGCGTCGCCAGTTCGCTCCTCTTCTTCCTGGTCACAAACTTCCTCGTCTGGCTCCGCGCGCCCGCCGAAGCCAGCAGCGCGATCGTCTACGAACCCAACCTGGCCGGGCTGATCTTCTGCTACGAAATGGCCCTGCCGTTCCTCCGCAACGACCTCTTGGGGACGGGGCTCTTCTCGTTCGTGCTCTTCGGCGGCTTCGCCCTGCTGGAAAAGGGGCTGCCCGTGCTGCGCGTGCCCACGGCGGCGGAGGCCGCGTGAGCCAGCCTGTGCCGGCACCGGGCGGCAGTCCGTTTACCGGCCGGGTCATCTTCGCTTTTGCCGTGCTCTACATCTCGTGGAGCACGACCTATGTCGCCATCAAGATCGGCGTCCGCCACTTCCCCCCACTCCTCTTTGGCGGGACCCGCATCGCCCTGGCCGGGCTGATCCTCCTGGCCATCCTCCACTGGCGCGGCCATCGGCTTGGCGTCTCCTGGCGGCAGCTCCGCAACCTCGTCATCACTGGCGGGCTCTTCTTCCTCCCCGGCAACGGGCTGCTCATCGTCGCCGAGCAGACCGTCGACTCGGGCCTGACCGCCGCCCTTATCTCCCCCACGCCGCTCTTGCTCGCGCTCATCGAATCGCTCTTGCCCCGGGGCGACCGCCTCACGCCGCGCGGCTGGGGTGGGCTGATCCTCGGGCTGATCGGAGCCATCGCCCTTGCCGCCCCGGGCATGTCGTCCTGGGAGCAGATTCACCGCGATCCCGGCGTGCTGCTCCTTCTCGGCTCGTCCTTGAGTTGGGCGGTGGGCTCGTCGGTGGCACGGCATGCCGACATGCCTCGCTCGCCCTTCCTGTCGGCCGGCTACCAGATGCTGCTCGGCGGGCTGGGGGCCTCCCTCGCCGGCTGCCTCTTCGGCGAGGTCGGGCAGCTTCACTTCACGGCCGAGGTCTGGCCCGGCGTCTGGGCCTATCTCTACCTGCTCGTCGTCGGCTCGTTGCTCGGATTCGTCGCCTACATCTATCTCCTGGCCAACGTCTCGGCCGCGCTGGCCAGCACCTATTCCTATGTGAACCCGGCCCTGGCCCTCGTCTTCGGCGCCCTGCTGCTCGACGAGATCATTACCGGCACCATGATCGGAGCCATGGTCCTGATCCTGGTCGGCGTGGCGCTGGTCAAGATGGGCGGCGTGCAGCCGAAGATTGTCGAGAAGAGCGATGACGAAGCCGCGGAGTGACGTGCCATCGCGTCGTCTAGTCCGGCAGCGTCACCGCCTCCCTGCCTGACCGGGTGGCCAGATCAGGAATGACGCTGCTCGCCGAGTAGCTAAGGAAGCGCACGCTGCCATCCACGAACAGGAAATGGGCCCCGCCGGGGTGGCGGCTCCAGAAGTGAAAGCTGGAGCACATGTCGTTGGGCTTGCCCGGTTGAAACCGGTAAGGACCGTCCGGGCACATCGGCGCGTAGACCGAAAAGTTCATCTGCTCGGCGGCCAGGTGCGAGTCGAGGCTGCCTTCGTAGGATTGACCGATCCCGGCGTACCACCAGCCGTAACGCTGATTGGCACTCGGGGGCCGCTCTCCCACCATCAGCGTGGTGCTCACGCCGTCGGTCACGTCCCCCAGCCGCACTTGCGAGTTCAGGTATAGCATGCCGGAGCCCGGGCGCCGGCCAGACACGCCCTGATAGAAGGTGTATCCAAAGCACATGCCCCAGGGCTCGACGTCGGTCGCTTGCCGTCCGTCCGAGGGGCAAAGACAGACCTCCAGCGCGCGGCCGGCGATGGGAGCGTGGGGCGGCGTGGCGAAAGACGCATCCACGCGGAACGCCTGCTCGGTCTCGATCCAGAGCGCCTGTTCGCTTAGGTAGGGCAAGAGGCGCGCCTGCCAACTTAGAAAGGGTTGCGGCCCCGACCAACTGTTGAGGGCGGGAGGGAAGCGACCCTTGTCATGGTGATACTGCTTGAGTGCCAGCCCCATCTGCCGCAGGTTGTTCGCGCAGACCAGGCGATTCGCCGACTCCCGCACCCGCTGCAGGGCAGGCACGGTCAAGCTGAGCAGGATCGCGACGATGCCCACCACGACCAGCAGTTCCGGCAGCGTGAAGGCCCGTCTGCCGGTCATGGCCCGGCCGCCTTAAGTCGCGCCGACCGCCACCAGCGCCAGGCGAGCAAGGCGGCCAGCAGCCCCCCGGCGGCTCCCGCCAGGCCATACCACAGCGGCCGTCGCGAACTGCCGGCGCCGGTCAGCCAGGCGGCCACGCGCGTCCCCCGGTTCGTTTCGGCTTCGGCCAGCTTCTCGGCGATGTAGTCGAACTCCTCGAACGTCACGCGCTCATCTTGATGCGTCTTGAAGCGGATGAGATGCGAATGCCCCTTGTGAATGGCCGTCCCAGCCGGCAACTCCAGCGTGAGTTCGCTGGCTGCGATCGGTACATCCACTTCCAGTTTCTCGACCTCCATGGACCAGACGCGCACCTCGGGGCGACCTTCCTCAACGACCGTCTTCGTCCACTTCATAGGAAAGTGGCGGCCGCCGCTGAACTCCTTGGTCTCCACGAGGTCCCAGTAGACGCGCTGTATGACTTCCTGGTTGGCATTGAGAAAGCCCTCTTCGACGCGCACGGCCAGATGGCCGCGCCGCGGATCGAGCCAGTAGACACTTGAGCCGTACTTGGGCGATTCGAACTCGGCGCGCAGGAGTTGGCCGCCGTCCGGCCCGGGCTCGAGCCGTGCCGCAACCAGCCGCGTCTCACCCTGTTTGACAAGCTCCAACTGCACCGCGAGGCCAGGCCGACGCCAGTGCGACCCCTGGCCCAGCGACCAAGGCTCCACCTCGGGTCGGACGTTCTTGACATCACCGTCTTCAAGCAGATTCGCCATCTGAAACACTTTGAAATGTCTCAGTTGCCGCTCGCCCCGCTGGATGAAGCGCACACAAAGAAATCCGTTCCCTTGGACATACGCCATCCCGCCGCTGCCGGACGCCTGGCTTGGCTCGAGCTTCGGCACGCGGGTTTCGAATTGGCTATCGATTCGTTCATCGGCTCCACTTACGATCTGGACGAAGCGCTCGGGCTTGTAAAACACAGTGAGATTCCCGGCTTGAGCGGCGACCCGTGATGGAGCCGTGTCGCGCCGCGCTACCCAAACCACTTTGAACCTTTTGAACGCGGCCATATGGTCGCGTGCGGCCATGGCCGCCACTCCTGTCAATGTGACGGGATCGTCGGCAGGCGTGGGCGACTGCATGCCAAGGCACAACGGAAGCAACAACATTACCATAACCCGACCTCCGGTATGTCAAGTGCCCTCGGTGTTGACTTATGGCTGGCAAGCCCCAACTCGCACAATCCATACCGTTCCACATGGTGACCCGACACATGCAGTTCCCGCAAAAACTTCGATGTACGCGCAGTAGTAGGCATCGAATGTGACGCATACGGTTCCTTCAGGCAAGCACTGACCAAACGGCCGCTCCATAAGGACACGAGCAGACCCAGCAGCTCCCGCTGGACAAGATACCCCACCTGGCGAGGCCGTGCAGGTGACCCCAATGTCAGGCTTGCAGCGCTCCGGAACTTCCGAACAGTGGAAGAATGTAGTACCGCCCTTTTGATGAATCGCCGGATTCTCATTCGCCGGCCATTCCGGCAGTTCTTCGTCGAGGTGAGCCATGGCTAGACCCGACAATAGAGTGAAGCAAGCCAGTGTTGCAAACGTCGTTTCGCGCATGTGAGTTCTCCTGTTAGAAGTGGCACCGAACTCAACCTACCGTCCGGCAATGCCGTACGGAACCCTGACCTCGGGCTGATTGGGATGGTTCGTCTCAATGACGAGCTCACCATAGTGAGCAGCGTCTCGATTCCCTTCCAAGTGAACTTGCAACTGAATCATATCGCGTCGCGGCGTATCGACGACGCGCACCTCTAATCCACCTGCGGTCGCACGACACCCTAACACCGTTAACATTTCACCGTCTCGCCTGCGAAGAACCAGCTTAAGCACTTTCGATCGTTCTGTCGCTTGCGAAAAAAACAACTCACTTGGATAACGCTCAATGTGAGTAGCCACATCTCCGACAACTTCGAAGCAATGCCCCTGCCCGCCTTCTCCCATACCAGAGAGCTTTAGAATTCCGTAGTAACGCCCTGGCACTGGCGGTGCCGATCCAAAGATGGAAATCGAGAATGACCTCTTCACTACTCCGCAGACAACGTTTGAAGTAGATCCGCTTGTCACGATACATTTCCAGCCAGGCAGAGACAACTCAGGCGAAACCACTGGCGGGAGGGCCGAAACAGAATCAGCAAAGCACTCTACCTCGGCAATGAAGTGAACTGTTGAGCTTGGATCAACCTTGGGCAGGTCGATGCGATTCCCATCCGAAGCCAGTCTAAATTCTGGATAGATGTCGAACCAAATCTCGTGTCGTTGGAATAGTCTTCCATTGGCTAGAAGGTCAATATACTGCCGCTGCCTTCCGTGGCGACCGGCTGTCGTGTACTTGCCCTTGACAGTCGTAGATTCACCTGGATCGAGGTCGGACTTGCCTAATGTCAGCTCTGTGCATGCACAAGAAGTGCCAGTGAGCTGAATCACTGCTCTCGATTGATCGTGATTTTTAATAGGTATCGAGAATCCAAAAGTCGGAAATTGGGATGCAAGTACAGGCGGAAGCTCATGCACATGTATTGGAAACTCACCGTTCGGTGCGGGACCAGCCCGGGCTTGATCGTCCAGCCTTAAAGTTCGCCCAGCGAAATCTGAGCACGCAGAGAACAATAGTGGAATTGCGACAATCGCTAACAATGAGCGTAAGTTCGCGGTCGAAGCACGCGTCATGGTCCACCACCCCAGCTTTGACGCTATGCCACTCCTGATGGAAAGTCAAGAGACTTCTTCTCGATATTCTTCTGCTTGATGGTATCCAGTTCTCTGGGGCCAGTCAGCCTTCCCAAAGTCCTGATGGTTCACAATGCCAGCACGTAAGTGTCCAAGGGCCAGGTCGAGCAGCAACTGGCCGTCGCTGCTCTGGCCACGCGACTGGGACGGGACCAGGCATATTAGGCCCAGGAAGAGGCTGGCCAGTCCAGCGACGTTGAACGTCGCGGCCATGGTTGACCTTGGTTGCACCAGTGCAACCTCCCATCCGGCTAGTTTTGCAGGGGAACGCTTGCTCGGAGGCGGCTGCGGATTGACGACGTCGGCCGCCACAAAGCACATGCCAGCCAAGATGAGGTTGGTCATCGGTCCCGCGGCAATCGCCGCCGCTAGTCGCCAGCGCTCAACTCCTGTGAATTCGAAGTAGACAATGGCACAAGGAGCATAGAGCTTGGAGTTGAACCTGACGACCCGTCGCCCCCCTTCCCAGGTGATGCGGGCCAACACGAGCGAGACCTCACGGAGAGGTATTCCCAGGGCCCGGCCTACGGCCGCGTGTCCCAGTTCGTGAGCCACCATCCAGGCCAGGCCCGCCACCACGCCGACGACGCCAACGAGAACGGCCTCTTCTATGCTCTGAAAGATGCCGACTGCCAACAACTGCCAAATGACCAAGCATGTGATCGCAAGCCCCACTAGGAGCCAGCCGCCGAAGTTCGCGGCCAGTCCAAGCGCCCGCAGCACGCCGGTCATGGGCGGCTTTCCATGTTACTTCTCCCCTTCCTCTTCCATCTGCTCCCGGGCCTTCTGCTTGGCCTTGAGCAAGCGGGTGGCGAAGTCCTCGCCAGCAGCCGGCGGCGGCGGCTTACCCGGCTTCGCGGCTGGGCCTTGCGGCGGCAAGACCGGCTGGGTCGGCGACGCCGTGGGCGGCAGGATCGAGGGCGGTGTCCCCGCCTCCGGAGCGGCCGCCGGCGCGAGCGGGGGCCGTGGACCAGCCTGGGCCGCTGCTGGCGGACGCTCGGCCGGCGTGCCCAATTGTTCGCCCACCTCGGCCTTCTTCGACTTCAGCCGATCGAAGTACTGCTGCGACTCCGGCGAGACCGCGGTCGGCCGGAACCATTCCATAAATCGACTTCGGACCCAGGCCGCCAACGACTCGGGATCGAACGTGATCCGCCGGGCCGCCACGTCCGCCACCAGCACGAAGGCCGCTAGGTACAAGAGCCAGTACCAGAGCGGCTGGAGCTTGCGGCTGAAGGTGCCGTCGTGAACGAAGAGGTCGGCATTGGCCAGGTCCCCCTCGGCAATGACCCGTCCGCCCGTCAGTGCTGCTATCTCCGCCAA
>CALLZJ010000024.1 GCA_937858435.1 uncultured bacterium | reverse complement strand
CAGGACCAGTCGACGGCGGACCATTTGGGCTGGCCGGCGTAGTCGATGAGCCCCATGCTGGCGAGCGGGAAGTCGCGGATGACCGAAACGACATAGCCGCCGCCCGGCACCGTCCGGCGGAAGGCCTCGATCTGATACTTCCGCATGAGCCAGGCGTACCGGAGCGAGTCGGCCTGGAGCCGTTGCTGGTCGACGGGGCCGCCGCAGACCTGCTCCATCCGTGCTAGCCACTGGCGGTTGGCTTCAAAGAAGAAGGGAGCCCAGTAGGGCCGCGGGCCATGCGTCGGCCCCGAAAGTGAACCCGCCGGCGTGCTGGCCGCGTCCGAACTGCCCCGCGTCCGGATCAGTTCGTCGATCGCGCTCGGGTTGACCCAGGTATCGGCCGCGATCGCTTCGCCCAAGAGCAGCGGCTTGACCCCCAGCTTCGACCGGGCCACGTAGTCCTGGAGCCGCCTTAGCGTCGCCAGCCAGGTGTGATTGTTGCCATAGGGATGGTCGTCGTAGAAGTCGCCGACGCGAATCCACTCGATCCAACTCGAATCATCTACGATCAAGGCGCCGGGCACCAGTCGCTTCCCCAGGTCGTACAGTTCCTGGATCACAACCAGGTCGGCCTGATGGCCCGTCTCGCAGGTCAAGCTGCGAAGGATCACCGCGGGATGGTTGCGATCGAACTCGAAGAATTCGGCATACTCGCGGAGCAGTTCCTCCCGATGCTTCTGATCGATCTTGGGATGCCAGGTGGGATACTCCATCCAGATCAGGACGCCCTCTTCGTCGGCGATTTCGAGCAGCCGCTTGGGCGGGACCCAGAGGCAGCACTTCATGAGGTTGAAGCCCCAGGACTTGATGAGGCGCAAGTCGGCCCGCCAGACTTCCGGGTCGGGGCTAGGGGCCAGGCGCGGGGGATAATAACCCCAATTCAGCACGCCCCGAACGATGAGCGGCTGGCCGTTGAGCTTCAGGTTCGCACCCTCGGCTTCAATGGTGCGGAGGGCTGTCCGGGTGGTGAAGGCATCGTACCCTGGGATGGCCACTCGCACCTCAAGCAGGTCGGGCCGCTCCGGCGACCAGGTCGGCAGTTCGGGGATCGGGAGATGCAAGCGGAGCTGGTCGTCTGCCAGGACATTCTCGTTTAAAAGTGCCGGGTCTGGCTCCTGTCCCACCGGAACGAGCCGGCCTGAGCGGCGGTGCTGGGTTGCAAAGGTGAGGTCGAACGCTTGTTCCTTCCAGTCGGTCGTCCCGACGGGGCGCCATTGGACGACGACCTGGTTGAAGTCCGGTGAGGTCTTTTCGGGAGCCCGGTCGACGAGGGGCACGGAGAGTTTCAGGACCCTCGGGTTAGTCTGGGGCAAAAGGGCAGCGCGATGGTCCTCGAAGAAGATGCTGGGCAGGTCGAGGAGTCGGACGGACTGCCAGAAACCGCCGAAGTGCGGCTGGATGATCGGGAGGAACCCCTGGGTGTTGTGGCCAACCTTCTCGTCGACACGGAGCCGTAGCCGCTGCTGCTGGCCGGGCTCCGATTGCCGCACGAGGTCAGTCACATCGAAGCGGAAGGGAGTCCAGCCGCCGAGGTGCTCACCGATCTGCACATCATTCCAGAAGACGGTCACGTGGGTGGCGACGGCATCGAAGTGGATGACGAGCCGCCGGCCGGGCGCGAGGCTGACATTGATCGCCTTCTCGAACCAGCCGACGCCTTGAAAGTCCATCCCTTCGTGGTGCTGCCAGGCACCCGGTACGCAGACCGACTTCCACTCGTTGGCACCCTCGCGGCGGAAGCGCCACTCGCCGTCCAGGCTTAGGAGGCGCCGGCCTTCCGCCTTCGCTCCCGGGGTCGGCTTGGCGGCGCTCGGGCCAGGCGGCTGCATACGGAGAATCAACCCCAACCCGCCGACCAGAATCCACAGACCGATTCGAGCGCTCATGCTGCGTGGCTCCAGAAGGGAAAGCGAGCAGGGTCATTCTAAGGCCTGGCCCTCGGCTCGTGGCGGCCCCTCTAGCCTGACGGCGCGGCCCGCCACGGTGCGATTCTGAGGAAGCGATGAGGGCGGGCTGACCGTTCGGGGGTCGGGTTTTTCCAGCGCCTTCGAGTGCGATCCCGCCGGGGTCTCGTTGTTCGGCGGCGAGGAGCGGCTTATAATTGGGCAGACGCTTTGGGGGCCTCCTTGCATCAGGAAGAGCCGGTGGCTGCCGCGATCCGCTATCTCTGTTTGAGCATGGGACCCACCGCCCTGAACATTCCCGGGGCGGAGTTGGTCACGGTGGCGTCGTTGGCGGATGCCCGGGCCCGGATGGTCAAGGAGCCCTTCGCGGGCATCGTGGTCGATCCCTCCGCCTTCGCCCTGGTGGCCCGCAGCTACGACGACGAGTACCACGCCAAGCTCGACACCCTTTACCGGGCAGGCCTGGAGCTTGCGGCGTTGCCCTCCGACAAACTGGCCTCTCTCAGCAGCGAGGAACGCATCAACCTGCTCAAGGCGAACATCCTCAAGCAGGCCCGCGAACTGCTGCACTATGATCTGGTCGACATTCGCCTCATCAATCCCGCCACCGGTGCCATTGAGTCGCTGCTCTCCGAGGGCATGGATCCCACCTCGCTGGGGCTGAAGCTCCAGCCTCAGACCACGAACAACGGCCTGACAGGATACGTCGCCGCCACCGGCCGGACCTACTACTGTCCCGACGTCGATAAGGACCCGCTCTACATCCGCGGCGCGCCGACGGCCCGCAGTTCCATCTGCGTGCCCCTCGCGCACCAAGGGAAGGTGATCGGCGTCATGAACGTCGATAGCGACCGCACCGACGGCTTCCGCCGCCAGGACCGCGAGTTCCTGGAACTCTTCGGCCGGGAAATCGGGGCCGCTCTCCACACGCTCAAGATGCTGTCGGCGGAACGCCAGTCCATGGCCACGCTTTCCGTCGATCTCATCAGCCGCGAGGTGGCCATTCCAGTCGATGCGATCCTAAACGCGGCCACGGCCCTACTGGACCGCTACATCGGTCTCGACCGGGAGATGACCGACCGCCTCGAGAAGATTCTCGTCCATGCCCGCTCCATCCGCCGCTGCATTCACAAGGCAATGGAAAGCATTCTGCCGCCCGATCAGGCGGCCGAGGCCGCGCGCACTCCCAAGGCTCAGCCCCTGGCCGATCTCCGGGTCCTGGTCGTGGATTTCGACGAGCGTATTTTGCGGTCGGCCCATGCGATCCTGGAGAAGCTGGGCTGTATCGTTGAGACGGCCCGAGAAGGCCGGGAAGCCTTGGCCATGGCTCGCCTCACCAAGTACGACGCCGTGCTGTCCGACATCAACCTGCCCGACATGAACGGCTACGAGATCTTCACCAAGCTGCGGGCCATTGACAGCATCCAGAAAGTCGTGCTCATGAACGGATATGGCTACGATCCGAGCCACTCGATCGTCCGAGCCCGGAGCGAAGGGCTGGCCGGGGCACTCTACAAGCCGTTCCGCGTGGATCAACTTCTGGAAGTGCTCGAAAAGGCCAATCGCGTTCCGGCGCCGGCGCCGGATAGCCAGTCCGACGTGGCCCCCGCGGGACATGCCTAGCGGCGTCCCGTAGAATCGCGTGCATGTCGGCTGCTTCCCTGCTCGTTTGGTTCGTCGCCGCCCTGGGCCATGCCGCGCTCTGTGTCCATGCCGCCAACTGGATGCAAAGCACGCGCTTTCGGGGCTGGTGGCTCAAGTCGCTCCGCCGCGGCGTCCATCTCCTGAACGTTGGGCTGCCCTTCTTGCTCCTTTGGTACTGGCCGGGCCTGATCAGCCGCTTGGGAGCCTGGCTCGAACTGCCTATGGCCGTGCAGGTCTATGTCGCCTTCGTCCTGCTGGTCGGCGGCTTCTACGTCCCTACCATGCTGGTCCGACGCTGGGGGCGGCGTCCCCCAGCCCACCTGCGTTCCGCGACCAGTGTCATCCTGCGGCCAGGGGCACCGCTGCCGGAGCGAGCTTATGGACCGGCCAAGCGGGCCTGGCTGGCACGGTTGCCGGGCAATGAAATCTTCGAGGTCGAGGTCGCCCAGTGCGAGGTCACATTGCCGCGCCTGCCGCCCGCCTGGGACGGGCTCACGCTGCTCCACGTCTCCGATCTGCACTTCCTCGGCGTGCCCAACCGCGTCTGGTTCGAAGCCGTGATGGACTATTTGGGGCGCGTCCGGGCCGACCTGGTGCTCATCACCGGTGACATCGTCGACAGTCCCCGGCACTACCATTGGATCAGGCCCTTGCTCGGGCGGCTCCGCTGGCGGCTCGGGGCCTTCGCGGTGCTCGGCAATCATGATAGCTATCTGGACGTGGACCTGATCCAGTCCGAACTGCGGGCCACGCAGATCGAACCGATCGGCGGTCAGTGGCGGACCTTGGAACATCGGGGCGCGACTCTGACGCTTATCGGCAACGAATTGCCTTGGCTGCGTCCCGCCCCAGACCTGGGCCGTTGCCCCCGGGGTGACTTTCGACTTTGCCTCAGCCATTCACCCGATCAGTTGGACTGGGCCCGGCGGCACGAGGTGGACCTCATGCTCTGCGGCCACAACCACGGGGGGCGGGTTCGCGCGCCGGGCATCGGTTCGATCTTCGCGCCGAGCCGCTACAGTGGCCGTCATGACCAGGGGCTGTACTGGGAGCCGCCGACGCTGCTCCACGTCAGTCGGGGCTTGGCGGGAACCTACCCGATCCGCTGGCGGTGCCGGCCGGAGGCGACGTGGTTAACGCTGCGCGCGGCGCAGCTCCACGACGATGCCGCCCGCGCGGAGCAGCTTGTGCAGATGAGTCCACCAGCGCTCACGGTACCACTCCAGCCCCGCCTGGCGGACGACGTCGCGCAGCTCTGAACGCTTGCTCATGCGGTTGTGGTAAAACCAGGAACACATGGCGCCGAGGATGGAGTGCTCGGTGGTGAGCAAGAGGAGCCGACCGCCGGGCCTGGTGACGCGGGCCAACTCCGACAGCCCGACCAGCGGGTCCTGCAGATGTTCGAGCACCCAGCCACAGACGACCGCATCGAACGTGGCGTCAGCATAAGGCAGGCGGTTGAGGTCGGCCGTCAGAAGATGGGCCCGGTGGGACCGCAGCCGCATCCGAGCCCGGCGCAGCATGCCCGAAGAGAAGTCGCAGCCGACGACGATGGCGTCTGGGTCGGACTGCTTCTGCAGGAGTCGGAGGTAGCGGCCATTGCCGCAGCCGGCGTCGAGGATCATCTTGCAGCCGCGCACGTCGAAGGCCCGGGGGTTGATGACCCGGCGGGCCAGGAGTTCGTGGCCCGTCATCATGCCGGTGATCAGCGTGAACCAGCCCGCGGGGCCGTTGTAATGTTCCTTGACGAGTTCGCGATACTGTTCGGGATCGCGGCTTTCGATCTTCTTGGATGCTAGAAGTTCGCTCAGGCTGAAGCGGTCACGGCGGGATTTCGTGGTGGGCATATCACTTGACCCAGGAAGCTCGATGCAGGTTTCGGGGGCGATTCGGGGCGGCTACACTGCCCCCCGCCTCAGGTATAGGGTCCACTCCAGCAGGGCCAGCGCCAGGGCCGCCAGCACCAGCCAGGGCCAGAACTCGCGCGGGAACCGCAGGGGTTCGGCGGCCGCTCCCACTTGCTCTTCACCCAGCAGCGCCGCCGGCCGAGGTACGATGCAACTCTCGTCGGCGTCGAAGAGGTTGACGGCGAAGCGGAAGGGCTCACTCTCTCCCCATTCTACGGCAAAGAGCCCCACGTTTTCCGGCGAATTCCAAACCAACTCCCGGCCTGGGGCCGGCTGCAGGTCGACGGCGGGGCCCGAGCGCGGCTCGACTTGCTCGATCCGGACGGCTGCCACGGGGCGTCCCGGGGCGAGCGGCTTGGGCTGACCCGGCCGGCTCGATTCCTCTACCTCCTGAAACCGCCCAAGCTGGGTGACCACATTATCCAGAAAAAGCGGCAAGGTGCCAGCAGGTTGTTTGGGCCAATTGGTATTCCAGGTGCCCTCCACGATGAGGGGAAAGGTGAGGACCAAGTCGGTGTAGCGGCCCCGACCCAGGGCCCAGAGTACGGGGACACTCTGGGTTTCGATGAGCGCCGAGGCCCGTCGCTGCCGGGCGGCTTCGGGCAGCCCCTTGGCCCGCTGGATGGTCATGCCCTGCAGGGTCTCGATACCGCGGAGCAGAGGATGGGCGCTCCGAAACTCCTTCACAAACAGGTTGGAGAGCCAGGGCAAATCGTCGAAGCCGCCCCCGGGCCAGGGCGGCGCCGACCCAATGAAGAAGGCATTGGCTTCTGGCATCATCTCCGGGCTCTGCGGCTGGACGCGGTCGAAGATAACCAGGTCGAAGGTCTCGGCCTTGGTGGCTTCGACGTAGGTGGGATGCGCCTCGAAGTTCGCCGGCGGCAGGACGGAGACGGCCAGCCGCTGCCGGGCCGTGCTCGCGCGCAGGAAGGCATCCAAGATGTCGTTCGGCAGGCCGATCCGGAGCACCCGGGCGCGCCGGACCGGGGCGATGGCCAGCCAGACCTGATTGTCCACTGCCAGGTCGTCCTCCCAGGGTTGACCTGTCTGGCGGTTGAGGAGCGTAATCCGGACCCAACCTGTACCCACGTCGATGAGGGAGAAGGTCTCGATGGGATTGGGCAGATTGCTACCGGGCACGATGGCCCCGTACTTGATCGTCTCAGTATCCTGGGGCGTGGGCGTCTGGCTCCGGGGCGCGAAATCGAGGGGCTTGATCTGGCGGTCGGCGAGACTGGGCGGGGTGAAGAGCTCGACCTGCAGGCTCACGCTGTTGGCGAGGCGCTCGGCCAGGAAACTCTGGACCCGCACGTCCAGGGTGTAGCGGTCGAGGCGGACTTCATCGCGGCGGAGGCTGGCCATGGTGATGCCGATGTTGCGTGGCCCCGAGGGCTGAGCCGGCGTGGGCAGGGTGCCAACCAGTTCGAGCCGCAGACGTAGCCGACCCGCGGAGAATTGGGGCAGGTCGGGGAAGCGGCCGTCGCTGAAGATGATCGCCTCGGCATTGAGACCCTCGGGCATGAGCAGAGAGCGCGGCGCCTGGCCCGGCACCACTTCTTCCACCGAGCCCTCGATGGCGGAGCGGCGCGGATTGGCCTGCCCCTCGGCGATGGCGAGGGCCTGGTCGATCCGCGTCGGCCGCTGGGTCTGGGGTACGCGGTCGACGGCGGCGAGCAGGTCGGGCTTGCGATGGGTGAAGGACTGCACGGTCGCCGCTTCGCTGTTGAAGGCGATGAGCATGCCATGATCGGATTCGGCCATGGCTCGGATATGCTCGCGCAGCCGGCGCTTAGCCTCCTCCAGCCGGCTGGGTTTCACGTCGGTCGCCGCCATGCTGGCGGAGTTGTCGAGCAGGAAGATGAAATGGCGGCCCTGTTCCTCCTGATGCGTGGTCGGGGCGGCGAGGGCATAGCCGACCGCGCCCAGCACCAGCAATTGCACGATAAGCAAGAGATTGCGGCGCAGCCACTGGATCAGACTGTTGACGTGCAGGTCCTCGGTACTCTTGCGCCAGAGCAGCGTGCTGGAGACTTCCAGGGGCCGGCGGCGGAGCTTGAGGAAGTAGAGCAGCAGCAAGAGGATCGGGGCCAGGGCGAGCCAATTCCAGAAGGGCCCCGCGAGCGGCGAGGGGAAAGTCAGCCCGCCCCAGGTTTCCAACCAGCCGCGCACGTCCTCGACCTGCAAGATCAGAGCCAGGAGCACCAGGAGGCCCAGGGCTCCGAGCAGAGCCAGGCCGAAGGTGGCCGTTCCCAGCCAGCGCGACCGCTCCTTCAGATTCGTTCCCGGCACGACGGGCGGGCTTGGCATGCCCCGGTCTCCTCCCCGGTCAGCGCAAAAGGCCGCGACCGCGGAGCTGATTCAAAATCAGACTCTCGACCGGCGTGGCACTGCTGATGAAACTGTAAAGGATGTTGCGGCGGACGCAGAACTGGCGCAGGGCGGCACAGAAACCTTCGAGCGTCTGGCGATAGCGCCGGAGCAGCCAGGGCGTGGCCGTGATCTCGGCCACTTCTCCATCCTCGGCATCCACGAGCTTTACGTCGCCACTGAGTTGCGGGTCGATCTCGTCCGGGGCGAGCACATGGACGGCAGTCACCTCCATGCGCTTGGCGACCAGCAGCCGCAGAGCCTCCTCGTAGCCGCCCTTGTCGAGAAAATCGGAGATAAGAACGACGATGCCGCGTTGCGGTTGGCGGGCCACGAAGTCGCGCACTCCCTGCCGGAGCGACGTTCCGGCCAGGGGGGTAAGCCGTTCGAGAAAGTCGAGCAGCCGGGGCACCTGGGAGCGGCCGCGAATCCGGTTCAGCCCGGTGCCGCCGATCTGCCAGACGGAGACGCGGTCGAAGTGGCTCAGCCCGATGAAGCCGAGGGCGGCCGCCAGTTGCCGGGCAAAGTGCAGCTTGGCCGGCGTGCCGAAGTTCATCGACACGCTGCCGTCGACGAGCAGGTGCACGCTCAAATCTTCTTCTTCCAGATAGAGCTTGATGAAGAGCCGATCGAGGCGGGCGTACAGGTTCCAGTCGAGGAAACGCAGATCGTCACCCACGACGTAATGGCGATGGTCGGCGAACTCGATGCTCGTGCCCTTGCGCTTGGTGAGCCGTTCACCCTTGAACCGGCCGGCAAGCAGACGCCGCGAGCTGTACTCGATCTGTTCGAGCCTGGCGATGAACTCGGGGGAGAGCAAAGGCATGGCCGACGCTGGCATAGGCGATGTCACCGAGCACGGGCCAGCGGCGTGGCCCGGAACCTGGACCATATGCGAACCATGGCAGCCATCGTAACGTACCAAGAGGGAAAACACCAGTAACCGTCCGGACTCGCACCCTATGACCGTCGTTGGTTCCCGTGCGCCGAGTTTCCACTTGCCTGCCTTCTCGACCCAGCGGGGACATCACGCCCTCGGTCTTGCCGACTACGACGGCCAGTGGCTCTGCCTGATCTTCTATCCGCGTGACTTCTCGATGGTCTGTCCCACGGAGTTGATTGCTCTCAGCGCCCGGCGGGCCCAGTTCGCCGAGCGGGACTGTGCTTTGCTCGGCGTCAGCACCGACTCGACCCAGGACCACGAGCGTTGGATCACGCTGCCCCGGTCCCAGGGGGGCTTGGGCGGGCTGGAGTTTCCCCTCGCCAGCGATACCGACGGTCTGGTGAGCCAGGCCTACGGGGTGTTCCTTCCCCGGCAGCGCGTCGCCCTGCGAGGTCTCTTCCTCATCGATCCCAACGGCGTGCTCCAGTATTCAGTGATCCACTCGCTCAGCGTCGGCCGGCGCAGCGAGGAAGTGCTCCGCGTTCTGGCCGCTCTGCAGACGGGTGGCCTCTGCCCCGAGAACTGGAGTCCCAGCGACCCGCCGCTCGACACGGCCGAGACCCTTCGGCCCGGCACCGTGATTGGCTCCTTTCGCCTGCTGGAACATCTGGGGCAGGGAACTTTCGGTGCTGTCTTCAGCGCCTTCGATCTGGCGCTGGAACGGCCGGTGGCGCTCAAGCTGCTGCGGGGCTCGGAGTCGCGGCCGGCCGCCAGCCTCTTGGCCGAGGCCCGCGCCGCCGCCGCCATTCAGCACCCCAACGTCTGCACCGTCTATTCGGTCGATCAGAGCGAGGGCATTCCGCTCATCGTCATGGAACTGGTACCGGGTCGATCGCTCTTAACGCTGTTATCCGAGGGACCGTTGCCCTTGCCGCGCACCCTGGACATCGGTCGGCAACTGGCCGACGGCATGGCGGCGGCCCCTGCTCAACAGGTGGTGCATGGCGACCTCAAGCCCGCGAACATCATGCTCACCCCGGCCGGTCAGGCGAAGATCATGGACTACACCGGCTTCGGCTCGCTCGTCGGCACCCCGGCTTACATGGCCCCGGAGCAGACTCGGGGCGAGCCGACTTCCCAGGCCAGCGACGTCTTCTCACTGGCGCTCGTGCTCTACGAGATGGCCACGGGCCGACCGGCCATCGGCGGCACCCGTCTGTTCGACGTGCTCCGCCAGATCGAAGCGGTCGATTCGGAGCGGCTGGCCCGGGACGTGCCCGATCCTCTCGCCGACGTCGTCCGGCGGGCGCTCAAGGCGGACCCAAGCGAGCGCACGCTGACCATGACGGAGATTCACGCCCATCTCGTCGCCGTGGGTGAACTGTCTGACTGACCGATGGTCTACTGCTGGGCGAGTTCCATCAGCACCTGCCGGGCGACCTTGTAGGCATGCCTCAGGGTGATGGCCCGGGCCTGAATCTGCTCTTCGGAGTAGTAGCGGCCGTGCTCCGACCGCGGCAGGCCGGCCAACTCGGACGTGAGCGGCAAGAGCTGCATGAACTCTCGCAGTCGGCTCTGTTGCTTCTCGGCATCGCTCATGGCGGGCTCCTGGCTGGGGGCCTTTTGGGAGTTCAAGTAGATTGGGCCTAAGGCCGCAGGCGCGGCGGGCCGCCGGGACCCTGGGTGGAGGTCAGGCGAACCTCATTGGACACCCGTTGCCCCGCGCGGCCCATCATGGCGCCCGGCACTCTGGTCTCGATCCAAGCGGTGAAAGTCGCCCCTCGCTCCTGGGCGAAGACGTGAAGCGCTTCGAACTCCAGCGTCCCGCTCTCGCGGAGGTCGAGCGGCGTCAGATTGGCCTCGAATGTCGTGCCCCGACTCGACCGGATCATGAGACGATAAAGGTCGGGCCTGGGGTTTTCGACGATCTCGAAGGTGATGGAGAACTCGAGCCGGGCAAGACTTCCCCGAGTGGAGCCACTTACCAGGCGGAAATAGTGCTTCTCCGGAGCTTGGGGCGCGTCCTGGTTCGGTAGTGCCCGATTCGGAACCCGGCCCTGGGGGTCGAAGTCCCGGGGAATGCCGCCGGGACCGGCGGCCTGCTTGGGTCGAGTAAGGTCCTTGTCGCTGCGGACGAGGACAATAATCAGCGCGATCATGGCCACGACCAGGGCGACGCCGACCGTCGTCGGCACAATCCAGGGCGGGCTGGAGGACTGGCGCCGCTTCTTCTTCGGTTTGCGCTGGGGGCGATTGGTCCGGCTAGGCTCGGAGACAGGCTCCTCCCGAGAACTGGTGGCGGAACTTGGAAGTTCGGGCACAGCCATCAACATCCGGCACCGCGGACACTGGACCTGCTTGGCCGTCGTCTGCGGCAGTTCAAGGAGAGTCTGGCATCCGGGACACTGAATCCGCATGGCGGCACTCCGCTAGGGCACCCATTCGACGCCATGACCACCAGCGGCAATCTCACCCAGGATCAAGCTCGGCACCCGGGCGTCGTGGAGTTGGCGGCGAATGCTGTCCACAAAATACTCCCGTACCATCATGACATATCCGATGCCGCAATTGAAGACCCGGTCCATTTCCGCCTGCTCAATCTCCCCCAGTTGTCGGAGCCAGGTGAGGACGGGCGGCCCCCCCCAGGCCGAGCGGCGGACCCCCGCCCGGCCCCCGGGCGGCAAGACGCGGGGCACGTTGTCCACGAAGCCGCCGCCGGTGATGTGGGCCATGCCGCGCACCACCTGCTTGACCTCATAGTGCGACAGGACGTTGCGAACGGCCTTGACGTAGATGCGCGTCGGCTCGAGCAGGGCGGCGCCCACGGTCTGGCTCAACTCGGGGATGTAGCGGTCCACATCCAGCTTGGCGTGATCGAAGACGACCTTGCGGACGAGGCTGTAACCGTTCGAGTGGATGCCACTGCTGGCCAGGCCGACGACCACGTCGCCGGGTTGGATGCCCTTGCCCGAGATGATGCGCGACTTCTCGACGACGCCGACGCAGAAGCCGGCCAGGTCATAGTCGCCAGGCTGGTAGAAGTCGGGGAGGATGGCCGTCTCGCCGCCGACCAGGGCACACTCTGCTTCCAGGCAGCCGTCGCTGATTCCCTTGACGATCTGGCGGGTCAGCTCGGGATCGTCTTGGGACATGCCGAGGTAGTCGAGGAAGAGCATCGGCTCGCCGCCCGAACAGAGGCAGTCGTTGACGCACATGGCCACGAGGTCGATGCCGATCGTGTCATGCTTGCCCATCCGCTGGGCGATCTTGAGCTTGGAGCCCACGCCATCGGTGCAGGCGACGAGCACGGGCTTCTTGTAGTTGCGGGCAAAGAGACGGGAGTTGTAGTCCAGGCAGAAGAGGCTGGCGAAGCCGCCGAAGCCGTCGAGGACGCGCGGCGTATGGGTGCGGCGGACCAGGGGGGCGATCTGGGCGAGGCTCT
>CALLZJ010000023.1 GCA_937858435.1 uncultured bacterium | reverse complement strand
CCAGGCGATGGACGTCGAAGGCCGCCCGGGTCCGCTGATTCATGCCCAGGAGGACCTGGTGGGGGAAGTTGTGATCGAGCATGATCCCCTGCACCCGCACCCCCTTGAAGGGCGTGAGGGCGCGGGTCTTGCCCTGGGCCACGTCGACGGCATAGAGATGGAAATTCTCGTCGCCGTCGGTGTCCTGCAGGTAGAGCAGATGGACGCCGTCGTGGGCCCAGAAGAACTGGCGGATGCCGCGCTTGGGGTCTTCCGTTACCTTGCGGGCCTCTTTCTGGTCGAGCGGCCGCACCCAGACCTGGAGCACGTTGCGGTCGTCCGGGGCCAGGTAGGCGAGGTAGCGGCCGTCGGGCGAGATGCGCGGGCTGGCCCGTTCAGGATTGCCAAACAGAATCTCACGCGGAATCAGCGGCGGCGGCTCCGCCACGGCAGGGACAAGAGGCATGAATGTCACCATGGACGCCAGGCAGGCGGCAGCGAAGAGTCGGTGCACGCGACGAACCTCCAGAAGCGATGAAGGCCCGAACCTCCGCGTTCAGGCCATGTTTAGCTTACCCCAAAGGCCGTGGCGGAGTTTCAGACCACGGCCGACCTACCGGCTACAACTGCGGGAACGTCAGGCCGAACCGCTGGCAGAGCTGGGGGACGCTGTCGAAGTCCATGTCGAGCTGGTAGCGGGCATTGATCGCCGCGAATCGCTCAAGGTCGCCCCACGCGGCAGCCACTTCGCGGAAGTAGTTCTCGAAACCAGCCGGCGAGATCACCTCGATGATCTCGCATGGAGACGCCCCGGCATTCCAGAACGTGTGCCACTGCCCCCTCGGCTTGAACACCCAAGTGCCGGCCTCGGCCGTCACTACATCGTCGCCCAGCAGGGCACCCAGCCGGCCAGTCAGGACGAACGAGTACTCGTCCTCGTTGTGGTGGTAGTGGAGTGGGGCGGCCAGCGCCCGCGGTGCGATGGGGTGGTGGACAACGGCAAACCGCCCGCCGGCTGCCGGGCCATCGATCACCCACTGGACCCCCAATCCGCCAAAGTCAAAGGATTCGCTTCGGCTTGGGTCGATGATCGTTGGCTGGCCCATGGCAACCTCACTTGCGCCACCCATCGGTTTCGCGTACAGCCTCTCCGCCACGGCGCCTGATAGCACTTCAACCGCCTCCAGACCCGACCATCTTCCGGCCGAGACGTTGAGCTACGTGCTGGCGGCGGGGCGTTCGCGCAGGGTGTTCTGTTCACATGTGGCGCAGTCGGCCGTGGTGCACAGGGCCGAGGCATGGACCATGGCATGGGCGAGCAGGCGGATCCGCCGCACCATCTCCGCCAGGCCGTTGCGGCGCGTCAGGGCCAGATGTTCGTCGATCCCCAGCCGCTTCAGGAAGGCCTGCACGTCGAAGGCCAGAATGTCGACCGCTTTCTGGCCCGAGTAGACCTTCTGCAGCACGGCGATCAGACCGCGGACAATGTCGGCATCGCTGTCGGCCAGGAAGTCCATCACCTCGTGCTGCACCGGGTGGCGGCGGGCACTGAGATAGACCCGGCTCTGGCAACCATGCACCCGGTTCGCCTCCGTCCGCTCTTCCTCGGGCAACGGCAGCAAGTGCCGGCCCAGGTCGATCAGATACTCGTAGCGTTGGGTCCAATCTTCAAGCAAGTCGAAATCGGCTGTCAACTCGGCGGCCACGGCTTCGGGCGAAGGTCCGGCCGGGTCGGGATAGCGGGGCTCGGGCCGCAGGTGCAGGTCCGAACGCTCGGCACAGCGGGGCGTTTCCGCCTGCTTGCGGGCTTGCAGCCGCCGCAGCGCTTCCGCGACCGCGTCCACGTCCGCCTTCGTGTTGTAAAACGCCAGCGAGATGCGGGTCGTGCCGGCGATACGCAGCCGGTCCATGAGCGGCTGGCAGCAATGGTGCCCCGTACGGACGGCGATGCCCTCGATGTCCAGGGCGGTGCCGACGTCCAGCGGGGCGATGCAGGGGTGTTCCATGAGGAAGGAGAAGACGCCGCTCCGGTGGGTCGGCGCGCCCACCAGCCGGAGGCCCGGCACTTCCGCCAGGCGGCGGGCCGTGTAGGCGATGAGCTCCGCCTCGTGCCGTTCGATGGCGGCGAAGCCCAGCCCCTGGACGTAATCGATGGCAGCCCGCAGCCCGATGGCCCCGGCAATGTTCGGCGTCCCGGCCTCGAACTTGTTCGGCAGCCCAGCGTAAGTCGTCTGCTCGAACGTCACCCGTTCGATCATGTCCCCGCCCCCCTGCCAGGGCGGCATGGCTTCCAGCAACTCGCGCCGCCCCCAGAGCACGCCGACCCCCGTCGGACCGAACAGCTTGTGCCCCGAGAAGCAGTAGAAGTCGACTCCCAGTTCCTGGACGTCGGTCGGATGATGGCCCACCCATTGGGCACCGTCGACCAGGATGAGCGCCCCCGCGGCGTGGGCCTGGGCGGCCAGCGCCTGGACGTCGTTGATCGTGCCCAGGGCATTGGAGACATGGGTCAGCGCGACCAGCCGGGTGCGGGGACCGAGCAAGGCGGCATAGGCGTCCCGCTGGAGTTCGCCGCGCTCATCGATGGGGATGACCTTGATGACCGCTCCGGTCGCCTGGGCCACGAGCTGCCAGGGGACGATGTTGGAATGGTGCTCCAGTTCGCTGAGCAGGATCTCGTCGCCGGGCCGAAGAAAGGTCCGACCCCACGCCAGGGCGACGAGGTTGATCGCCTCGGTGGTGCCGCGGGTGAAGATGATCTCGTGCGGGTCGGAGACGCCGAGGAACTGGGCGACCCGCTCCCGGGCCTCCTCGAAGCGAGCCGTGGCGGTCTGGCTGAGGGCGTAATTGCCCCGATGGATGTTGGCGTTCTCGGTCTCGTAGAACTGGACGAGTGCATCGAGGACGGCTCGCGGCTTCTGGGCCGTCGCGCCGTTGTCGAGGTAGACGAGGGGCCGGCCGTGCATCCGCGTGGCCAGGATGGGGAAGTCGCGCCGCACCCGTTCGACGTCCAGGGCGGGGCCGGTCGGGGGCCGGGCCGCGTCTCGCAGTTGGGCAGGCATCACCAGCGACATGGGTCGGTCCATTTCTTAGCCCGAGGGCAAGAGCCGCGCTTCCAGGGCCGCGCGGAGCGAAGCGATCGGCACCTGCTGGATGATCTCATTGGCGAAGGCGTAGGTCAGAAGCTGCCGGGCCTGGTCCGGGCCCAGGCCGCGGGCCAGGCAGTAGAACAGAGCCGCTTCCTCAAGCTGGCCGACCGTCGCCCCGTGGGTGCACTTGACGTCGTCGGCGAAGATCTCGAGCTGCGGCTTGGTCATGATGGTGGCATCGTCCGAGAGCAGCAGCGTCTGGTTCTGCTGCTTGGCGTCGGTCCGCTGCCCCCGCTGCCGGACGTAGATGCGGCCGTTGAAGACGGCCCGGGCCTGGTCGCCGAGCACGTGCTTGTACATCTCGTGGCTGGCACAGTGCGGCTCGGCATGGTCGATCGTTGTGTGATTGACCACATGCTGCTGGCCCGCGGCGAAGGTCAGCCCGTTCAGCGTACACTCCGCCTTCTCCCCTTCGAAGTGCGCGCCCAGGTCGTTTCGCACCAGACTGCCGCCCTCGTTGATCGTCTGGGTGCGGAAGCGACTGCCGCCCTGGAGATGGACCTGCAGCGCATCCAAGTGGAAGGCCGACAGGGCTTCGCGCTGCAGCTTCACGTGTTCGACCTGGGCCTCGGCCCCGACCGCGATCTCCGTGACGCCCAGGGTCCAAGTTGCCGCACCTTCCTCGGGACTGGCATAGGTCTGGCCCAGCGTCACCCGGCTGCCCGCTTCCACCAGGATCAGTACGCGGGGCACCGCCAGCACCGGGGCCGACCCCGGCTCGGTCACGAAGAGCAGGTGCAGGGGCGTGGGCACTTCGATCCCGGCCGGCACGTGAATGAACAGCCCATCGGAGAACAGGGCCGTGCCCAGGGCCACGAAGGGATGCTGCTCAAACCGGGCATAGCGACCCAGATGCTGGTCGATCAGGTCGCCGTGCCGCGACTGGGCGTCGGCCAACGACGTGACCGTCACTCCGGTCGGCAGCGCTTTGGGTACCGACAGGCCGGGCTCCCATCGGCCGTTGACACAGACGAAAAGAGCGGCGTCGGGGGTAGCAGGGACAAGCCGCACCAGATCGGCTTTGGTCAGACGAGGTGCGACGGCCGGCGCGAGTTGAAACGGCGTCTTCAGCAGCGGGCCAAGTTGGGTGAAGCGCCAATCCTCGTTGCGCGGTCCGGGTAGGCCGAGCTCGGCGAAGCGAGCGATGGCCGCCTTCTTGAGCCGCCGGACGGAGGGGCGCGCGGCCTCGCCGTGCCGCTTCTCCCACTCGGCCCACAGGCCCAGCAGCGCCTCCTTGGGATCCCTGGCTGTCGTCGTCATCGTCGTCATCTGCTTCGTACCTTGGCCCCGGCTTTGACACTCACTCGTTGGGTTCATCGGCCGGTCTAGACCCCGGCCGGTTCACGCTGCGCGGTCTCGATCCAGCCGTAACCCTTGGCTTCCAGTTCCAGGGCCAACTCCTTGCCGCCCGACTTGACGATGCGGCCCTGGTGCAGCACGTGGACGAAGTCGGGCACGATAAAGTTGAGCAGCCGCTGGTAGTGGGTGATGACGATAATGCCCCGGTCCGGGCCCCGGAGAGCATTGACGCCTTCGGCGACGATCTGCAGCGCGTCAATGTCCAGGCCCGAGTCAGTCTCGTCGAGGATCGCCAGCTTGGGGTCGAGCACCGCCATCTGGAAGATCTCGTTGCGTTTCTTCTCACCGCCGGAGAAGCCCTCATTGACGGCCCGCTGCAGGAGCTTCTCATCCATGTGCAGCCGCTTCATCTTCTCCTTGGCCAGCTTGAGGAACTGGACCGCGTCCAGTTCCGGCTCGCCGCGATGCTTGCGGATGGCATTCACCGCTGCTCGTAGGAAGTAGGAATTGCTGATGCCCGGAATCTCGACTGGGTACTGGAAAGCGAGGAAGATGCCTTCCCGAGCCCGTTCCTCCGGGTCGAGTTCGAGCAGATCGTGACCCCGGTAGTCGACGCTGCCGGCCGTCACCTCGAAGGCTTCGCGGCCGGCCAGCACCCCCGCCAGGGTGCTCTTGCCCGAGCCGTTCGGCCCCATGATGGCATGCACCTCGCCGGCCGCCACCTGCAGGGACAGCCCCTTGAGGATCTCCTTGTCTTCAACCCGAGCGTGTAGATTCGTGATCGTCAGCATTCCGGCCAAACTCCATGAACAGGGGTCGCTGGGCTCGCATGGGGGCCAGCCGAGTTTTGGTGGCAAACTCAGTCCTTGGCCTCTGGGCCGCGGACGGTGGTGCTCGTGGTGATGCCCTCTGGCTGGGTATCGCCGACGAGGCCGATCCGCACCAGGGCATCGCGCAGTTGGTCCATGCTGACCTCGGCGGCCCAGCCGCCGATGGCCACGTGCATGTCATGTTCGAGCCGCAAGGTCAGTTGACACGGGGTGCCGTCGCCGCCGACGGCCGGCACGGCGAAGCTCGTACTTGCCAGGGCCGCGCGGAAATGGTCCGCTGGCATCTGCGCCGACGTTCCCGCCCCGCTCTCGGGATCGTGGATGAAGACGACAAGCTGATCCCCTTCGAGGACGAAGCGAACTTGGCGCGTATCGCCGTTCGGCGCGCCGCCCATCAGCGTGAATCGGGGCATGGATGCTCCTGTGGCTGAGTTCCTACGGTGGCGTTGCAACCTGCGGGGTCTGCGCGGCTGCCTCAATAAGCATTTCCAAAACCTGGCGACCGTTGTGTGCCGCCTCTTCATACGTCGCCCCATGGGTGCGGCACAGTGGGCCGAAGTCGGGCAACGAAACAACGTAGGCGTCGTCCTCCTCGGTCCACTCAATGACCATGTGGTACGGGAGCCTCACGCTCACTACCCCACGCTGCCTTCCAGGCTCACGCTCAAGAGTTTCTGGGCCTCGACCGCGAACTCCATCGGCAACTCGCGGAAGACCTCCTTGCAGAAGCCGTTGACGATCAGATTCACCGCGTCTTCCGTCGCCAGCCCCCGTTGCTTGCAATAGAAGATCTGGTCTTCGCCAATCTTGGACGTGCTCGCTTCGTGCTCGACCCGGGCCGACGGATGGCGGACGTCGATGTAGGGAAACGTGTGGGCCCCGCACTGGTCGCCGATCAACATCGAGTCGCACTGCGAGTAGTTGCGGGCGCCGATCGCCCCCTTTTGCACGCGCACCGCGCCCCGGTAGGTGTTCTGCCCCTGCCCAGCCGAGATGCCCTTGGAGACAATCGTGCTCCGCGTGTTCTTCCCCAGGTGGATCATCTTGGTGCCGGTGTCGGCCTGCTGCCGATGGTTGGTCACCGCCACCGAGTAGAACTCGCCCACCGAGTCGTCCCCTTGCAAGATGACGCTCGGATATTTCCAGGTGATGGCCGACCCCGTCTCCACCTGCGTCCAGGAGATTTTCGAACCCCGGCCCCGGCAGGCGCCGCGCTTGGTCACAAAGTTGTAGATCCCGCCCTTGCCGTCCTTGTCGCCGGGGTACCAGTTCTGCACCGTCGAGTACTTGATCTGCGACTGGGCGCCGACGGCGACGAGTTCCACCACGGCGGCATGAAGCTGATTCTCGTCGCGCATCGGGGCCGTGCAGCCTTCCAGGTAGCTCACGTAGCCCCCTTCCTCGACGACGATCAGGGTCCGCTCGAACTGCCCGGTCTGAGCGGCATTGATGCGGAAATAGGTCGACAGTTCCATCGGGCACCGCACCCCCTTGGGCACGTAGACGAATGAACCGTCGCTGAAGACCGCCGAGTTGAGAGCGGCAAAGAAGTTGTCATGGGCCGGCACCACCGAGCCGAGCCACTTCTGCACCAGTTCCGGGCGCTCCCGAACCGCCTCGGAGAAGGAGCAGAAGATGATGCCAACCTCTTTCAGCTTCTCCTTGTAAGTCGTGGCCACGCTCACGCTGTCGAAGACGGCATCGACGGCGACGCCGGAAAGCCGCTTCTGCTCGTCG
>CALLZJ010000022.1 GCA_937858435.1 uncultured bacterium | reverse complement strand
GGAGGGGTGTCCGAAAAGAAAGGTACCCCCCTCTTGTTCAATATTTTCCGCCTTGGTGGGCTTCCCCCCCCGCCTCTAAACTGAACACGTACACTGTTGGGCGCTCCATCACACTTGTCTTATGGCTCATGACTACCTGCATGCCATTTCTTGACACCGATGTAGATACACCAGGCACGTTGCGTCCACCAATGTAGAGTGCAATCGCTTCATCCACATTGATGCCGTTGATTCTCATGAAGTAGAATGGGTCGAAATCCACACCCCCGGCTAGAAGGGAGCGACTTGACTCCTTAATGAAAAGAGTCGGCCGCCGCGGTGGTTCGGGCGGCTTGCCAAGTGGGTACCACGGTCCAAATTCATAAGATTCACTGCCGCGACGCAGGACACTGAATGCATAACTATTCTCTCCATCCGGCTCAAGGTGGCCCTTCTTGCCGGACTCCGAGACGCAATTGGACAAGAAGATGTACTTGTCGCTATCATGCGCAAATGCGTAGTCAATATGCATGGTGCGATGCAGGTCCCATTCTGCACTACCGATCCTGGCTTTCCAGTGCATCTTTCTGGTGACTTCTCCTTGCCAGGTTCGAATGGAGTCCATGTTGGCACGCCACAACACGCCAAGCTGCTTGAGCAGTTCATTCTCCGCCGCGTGGGCGGCCGCCTCAGGCATCGTGGCAGACGAGGGAGCGGGCCGAGACACGGGTGCTTCCTGGGCGAAGGCTACACAGATGGCGAGACAAAGGCACGCTGAATTCATCGCGAACAAGCGACCAAGAGCGGACATGTCGTTCTCCCTAGGGGGTTGGGCAGTCTGCGCACCATGTATCTAGCACAGTGTCGATCTGTATAGGATCACCCCTTTCACAAGCGAAGCATCCATGAATGCTAGTCATATCAGGAATGCATCCAGACCTATCCATTGGACACCGACGCTGAGTGAGATGAGTGCAGTCGCAGTAGAAGCGTCTGCGGCAGTCCCGGATCGCGGCGACATGTATCTTGTCGTTGCCAGGAGGAGGTGGAACGGTAGAATTTAAAACTGCCACAAGCATTTCGGGTTCAAAAGAGAATTGTGGTTTCTCGCTGAGCGGATCTGTACAAGGCTTGCAGGGGTCGTCCGCATGACAATCAGGGGTGTACACAAGATAATGAATGCAACCCGTGCATTGAGCAACCGGCGGCCCGTGTTGCTTACCAAAGGTCTGGGCCAGCGCGTGAGCGTCCAGCGGCTCGCAGGGTGGCGGACTGGACCAGGCAGCGGTCAAGGCCGTGCCGAGGAGCGCTAGGCAGATGGTGAAGACGCTGAGAGCCGCGAGACGGATGCTGATCATGGGATTCTCCTTCACGAAGTTGACCCTTAGTCAGGGTGAAGCCTCCACGGAAGTGACGACCCCATCGTCGAGTTCGACGACGATGGGAGTAGTTGCTTGCCAGCGGCGTGTTGGCCGCAGCTTGTCAACCAAGATGTGGCGGTCCAGCGAGAAGGGCGTCGATTCGAACCCGCTCGCCCTTGGAACTTCGACCACGGCGAGGTGTGCTTCCCCCGCCCTTGCTTCCAGGCTGGCGATGACGTCAAAGCACTTGGAGCAATCCGCATGGATGAGGACGACTTTCCAGCGGCCGGTGTTCAGTTGGGTGCCGGTCTTGATCTCGTCAAGCAAAGGCCAGCGTGTCCCGGTCCAAGCCGAGGGGTCTAGGACAACCACGTCGCCTTCGGGAAGGGGTTCGCTCGGCGTCCAAGCCGCGACTCTTGTTTCGGGCATCGATGTGAGCAGGAACGTGGTGCCGCCTAGGAAAGCGGTCACTGCTAGCATACTTCGGGCTGTGGGCGGGATGAGCCAGGAAGCCGAACTGGCCGGCGGGCGCACCCAGGCGCAGGCCACCAGGGCCGCGATGTTGAAGGAGAAGGTGAATTTGGGATGAATGGCCAAGCGTCCGAGGCAGCCGCAACATTCGGCGCTGGTAGCAAATAGGTAGCCAGAAACCGCGGCCAGGCCGAGGAAGTAGACGGCGCTGACGCGTGCGGCCCACTGCGGCCACTGGCCAGAAAGCAACCAGAATCCGAGGCCCAACTCGGAGAGCACGACCATCACTTCGAATGATGTGGAGGTGAACCAGGTGGTGCCGGGGCGATGGCCGCCGATGAGGACTTCCATCTTCAAAGCTGCCGCGCCGAGCAGCGCCGTGGCCAAACCCAGTGACAAGACCGTCCAGGACCAATGAATCGTGGGTCCCTGAGCGGGGTCCCCAGCGTGGTCAGGTAATCGCCGCGTGCAAACTGCCGTACCGTCCAGGAAATGGGCTGTCGCCATGGCAGCACCCTAGCCCTAATGCCAATGCCAATGCCAATGCCAATGCCAATGCCAATGCCAATGCCAATGCCAATGCCGATACTACGCGGCGCCGGTGTCGGCGTCAAGCAGAATCGACGAACTGCTGCGGGCGGTCTCGTGCCGACAGCCGGCGGCGAAGCCACAGCCCCAGCAGTGCGAGCAGCACGGCGGCGCTGCCCGTCCCGACAACCCAGGGCCAGCGTGACGCAGCCGCCCCGGCCGCGGCGACCGTCGTTTCCTCCTCACCGTCGAAAGTATACTCTACATTGGTGCGGCGGTCGAAGACCCGATCCCCCTTCCGCACGCCCAGCCGATGCCAGGAGAAGGCGTCCTTCGGCAACGGCTCATTGACGACATTGCTGATCCACTTGAGTGTGACGTGGTTCCGACTTTCCCGGTCAGGGATCTCCAGTACGAATGAAGCCTCAACTGGAAGCCAGACCCCGGCAATGCGTTCGAAGCGCGACTGCACGCGTGAATGATACCCTTGAGGCCCGTTGACCTCGAGGTCTACGAGATTGCCACCGCCTTGCAGGTCGAATTTGTAGACCGCGTGGATCATGCCTTCTTGCTTTTTCCCACTCTCGATAACGACCATTGCTCCCTGGTGTGCGATCTTCAAGGAATCGCCAAGCTCTTCTCGGTTCTCGATCCAATAGCTCAGACCTTTTTCTCCCATGGAACCTTGAATGCCGAGGAAGTAGAATGGGTCGAAGTGGTCGCCGACGACCGGGTGAGCCGTTGAGCTGGAGTCCGTGGTCAGTGTCGGGCGCACGTCCGGGCGTGTGCCGCCTTCGACCTTGCGTCCCTTGTAATGCCAAGGGCCAAATGTGTACCATGTATCAGCGACGCGAAGCTTGGCGATGGCGATGCTGTACTCGCCGTCTGGCGCCTGGTCACCCTTGAAGCCTGTTTCTAATGTGCAATCATGAGTGAAAAGATACTGGTCACTGGCACGGTCGAAGAAATGGGTAATATGGTATGTCCTGCGCAAGTCCCATCGACTGTCCCGGACTCGAGTCTGGATGCGTGCCTGTTTAGACACTTCTCCTTGCCAGGTTCGTATCGCTTCCCAATTGGCCCGCCTCTGAACGATGAGTTGCTCCAGTAACTCGATTTCCGCCGCGTGCCGATGAGCGGATGTCGGAACAATGCTGGTTGGCGCCTGGGCCCCCATAGCCAAAGCTAAGCCCAGTGCCAGGTACATTAGGAACTGCGACCGGACTAGCTCGATCATCCGATGCCCCCCAATAGTGGCTTGCCTAGTTGCTATAGAAATGGAAACGAGAACACCCGACAGTTGACTCGCACTGTAGCCGACTGCCGAAACAATGTCAACAAACGCAGGGCTACGTTTCGCACCTGTTTGCATCCAGTTTCCAGACCGCCCCCGGGGGTGCCTGGGGTCTCCACAGCCCTGCCGAAGGGGGTTCCAGGGTTCGCCACGCAAGTTCCACGCTTCTGGGCGCGAGCGCCAGAGCATTCCAGAGGGTCGCCACGAGGGCAATTGGCGCTCCTAAACGCTCGCGACATGGCGATTTCTCAGGGTTTCTGGCCCATGCCAGCCCCCCGGCGCCCGGATCAGGCCCGGCGGGACTGTTCGCGTCCCCCTCCCAGCCGCTCTGGAAGACTCCAGAGTTTACCATAATGAACGGACGTATACAACCCGGTTGTGGCTGCTGCTGTGGGAGTGCCAAACGTGGCTCCTGCACCGACCCTTGTCCTGCGGAATCGCGTGGCAAGTCGAATCCTGCAGGGGTCGTGCGTGGTCCGAGGACGTGGGCCGTCCGTCGGCGGGGCGTCACTCCGCTGCCAGCCTGACTCGGGCGTCGGCCAGCCGTTTCGTTTGCTCGTCCGTCACTTCGGGGTACGTCAGTTCGAGATCGCGCAGGGCCGTCGTGATCACGTCCGCCACCACCACCCGGGAGACCCACTTGTAATCGGCGGGGACCACGTACCAAGGGGCCCATTCGGTACTCGTAGCACTGAGCGCATCCTCGTAGGCCTTCATGTAGTCGTCCCAGTAGCCACGCTCCTCAAGGTCCGACGGTGAGAACTTCCAGTTCTTCTCGGGCCGGTCGAGGCGCTCCAGGAACCGCCGCTTCTGCTCGTCCTTTGACACGTGAAGAAAGAATTTGAGGATCACCGTGCCGTTGCGCGTCAGGTGGCGCTCGAAGGCGTTGATGTCCTCGTAGCGCTCGTCCCAGAACTTCTTTCCCGGCTTCTGCTTGTCACGGGGCAACTGCCGGCCGAGGAGTTCCGGGTGAACCTTCACGACGAGTACGTCCTCGTAGTAGGAGCGGTTGAAGATGCCGATGCGGCCGCGTTCCGGCAGGCTCTTCATGTACCGCCACAGGAAGTTGTGGTCCAACTCCTCGGACGATGGCTTCTTGAAGCTGAAGACCTGGCAGCCTTGCGGGTTCACGCCGCTCATGACGTGCTTGATCGCGCCGTCCTTGCCGGCCGCATCCATCGCTTGCAGAACGATCAGAACGGAGTAGCGATCATCCGCGTAGAGGAGGTCCTGGGCCGCCGCAAGCTCAGCCAGATTCTCCTCGAGAATCTGCGTCGCCCGTTCCTTCACGACCGACTTGCCGAGTTCTTCAAGCTCTTTGGTCTGCTTCCAGCCAGGATTGAAGTCCTTGAGACGGAACTCCTTGCCAGAAGGAACGCGGAACAGGTCGATTGTCTCTTTGCGCATCGGCATGGGTTCTCCTTCGTTCGAGCGTTGAAAGTGTGGTCGTGATGGCCATCAGGCCGGCGATGCTGAGACTCATCATGCGAACGGGTGATCGGCGAAACTCGTAGCGTCAGAATGGATGCCGACCGAGACGGAGTGACGGGCGAACCACCAAGTAGCAAGCAAGATCGGGATCAGCCCGACCAGCGTCGTCACCATCAGCATGACCATGACCCCGGGTTCCGTGGGGTAGTTCTGCGCGGCAATGAGCAGAGCGGCGGCGACGTTTCGCTGTCCCGTTCCTAGCCCAAGCACCGAGCGGGTCGAAGGTGACGGGCCGCCAAGTGCGTATCCGAATGCAAGGGAAAGCGAAACGAAGACCGCGCCGACCGCGGCCGCGCCGCTGCCGAACGTATTGAGCATGGCCTTGAGGTTCAGGCCAATCAGCAGGGCAAGCGTCAAGAGCATGCTGACGTTGGAAACGACCGCTACCCGCGGCTGTAGCCAGGTCGCCCAGGCGTCGGAGCGATTCTTGACGACCATCCCCGCGATGAGCGGCCCGAGCATGGTCAGCAACAGGGGCCGCAGGAGGGGCCAGGGTTCGGGTGCCAGGCCCGGGATCATGAGCGGCAGAGCCAGGGGTATGAACACCACGCTGCCGACCATGAGCAACAGCATCAACCCGACGGAAAAGGCAAAGTCGCCTCTTGCCAGTTCGGCCAGCTTGGGCAGGAACGGTGCCCCGGCCGCGCCCCCCAACAGGAGCAAGCCGACCTCATAATGCTCGTGCAGGGGCAGGAGTGCCGTCAGGGCGTAAGCGAGCGCCGGCGCGAAGATGAAGTTGGCCACGACTGCCAAGAGCACAAGGCGGACTCGACGTAGCGGGGCCACCATGTTGTGGACGGTCAAGCCCAGGCCGGCCGTCGCCATGCAGGTCACGACGAAGACCAGGATCGCAATTTGCGATACGTTTTCGAGAAACGCGGCCACGGCCAATCCTCGCAGTCGAACTCCCTCTTGGGGGAGGCGTTAGGAGTCCGATCCACCGATCCCCTGGTAATCCGCCACGAGAGCGCGCTTGCGGTCCGCCTCTTCGCTAAACCGGCGTGCCACCGCGTTGCCAAGCATGGCCAACTCCTCTTCGAGCGGTGGACGGTGCGACTCCGGGAGCACTTCAATCAGATGCTCAAGCATCGCTCGGAGCCGCCGGCCCACTTGCAAGCTCCCTTCCCCGAAATGGCGAATCTCACTCACGGCCAGCATGACGAAATCGGGCCAATCGGGTGTGCCAAAGACCAGACGAAGTTTCCCTTCTCCGTCGCGAACTCGACCCTCATCCAGGTGCCGGCGACCGACGCAGAGCAGCAGGTGGTGGATCTGATCGATCACCAGCACGGCTGACGTCGGATCGTTGATGGCCGGTGACAGAGCCCTGCTCGCAATGTCGACCAGGATGCGGAAAACGAAACGCGGGTCATGCTCCATGGTCCGCTCGGCTCCGACCGCAACGCATGCCCGCAAGGCCTCGGCCGGGATGGGGCCCTTCGCGGCGTAAACCTTGAAGAGCGAATCGCCCGTGGCAACGAAGTCCCCCACCTGGGGCACCAGTTCCACGACCGCATCCATTGCCTGGGCGATTCGAACCAGATCGGCCGAGCAAAAAGCCATGACGACGCCAGAACGCCGATCGAATTCGACTGTGGCAACGGGTGACGGCATGGAGGTCACGCCGGGAGCGAGTTCAGCGCGCTCGGGGGTGTAGGGCAGCGGATAGACGGCTTCGATGACCCGCAGCCCGCGGTCCGTAACGAGGCGCATCAAGGAGGTCGGCCTCAATCCCGAAGATAGCCGCTGGACGAAGAAAAAGAACGCCAGGATGCACAGGAGGTTAAGGATGACCGCGATTCCAGCGTGCAGGTCCGGTACGCGATCGTCGATTCGTCCGAACACGGCGAGAGTGTAGCCGTAGGTAAACGTGAACAGCGCCAGAGTGAGTTTCACTCCAGGCAAGGCGAAGACGAGAGCGATCACGCGAGGCGTAAGTTGTCCGGATGCTAACTGTACCACGATCAGCGTCGACGACAGAACGAAGACGATGAACGTCAGCATCGATCCAGTAAGTGCCCCCAGAATGGACCGTGCGCCCTCCGGACTGAACCCAAAGAGGTGCCACCCTGTTTGTTGGTCGAGCCACCAGACTAGCGGCGCGCAGATCAGAGCGGCCAGCAGGGCCAGTCCGGATTCCAAGACCAGCGAAGCTCGGGCTGCGTGGGTCAGCCGGTAACGCTGTTCCCAGTTCATCGCCTTTAGTCCAATGGGCAGGGCTTTGCGCCCCAGATGGTTTGGGCGTACTCTGCGATGGTCCGGTCGCTCGAAAACTTCCCCGAGCGGGCCACGTTGTGGATCGCCTTCGTGGCCCACGCCTGTGGGTCTTGATACAGAGCGGCCACGCGCTCCTGGGTCTGAACGTAGCCAGTCAAGTCGGCCAGGTGCATGTAATAGTCGCCCATGTTCAGCAGCGTGTCGCGGATCGGCTCGAAGACTCCCGGCTCGGCTGGGCAGAAGTGGTTGCTGAA
Source organism: uncultured bacterium (assembly GCA_937858435.1). GTDB lineage: Bacteria > Planctomycetota > Planctomycetia > Gemmatales > HRBIN36 > CALLZJ01. The sequence goes on along the minus strand of CALLZJ010000022.1, from coordinate 3,722 downwards.
GATCAAGTTCAAGGCTGCCCGCGTCTCCGCCTCCTGCTCAAAGTGCCACCGTGGGTTGTACCAGGCGCGGCCCTGCTGGACCTGCTCGGCGGTCAGTCCGAACATGAAGCAGTTTTCGTCGCCGGCTTCTTCCGCGATCTCGATATTGGCTCCGTCCCGTGTGCCGACGGTCAGGGCCCCATTCATCATGAACTTCATGTTGCCCGTGCCACTCGCCTCGTAGCCGGCCGTGGAGATTTGCTCGGACACGTCCGCCGCGGGGATCAGGTGCTCGGCCAATGTGCAGGAGTAGTTCGGCAGGAACTCGAACCGCAGTCGGCCCCGCGTCGCCGGATCGGCGTTCACCGTCTGGGCGATGCTGGTAACGAGCTTGATGATGACCTTGGCCAGGCGGTACGCTGGTGCCGCTTTGCCGGCAATGAGCACCGTCCGGGGCGGCACATCGAGCTTCGGGTTCTCCCGCAGCCGGTTGTACCAGACGATGCACTGGATGGCATTGAGCAACTGCCGCTTGTACTCGTGGATCCGCTTGATCTGCACGTCAAAGAGCGTGTCGGGGTCGAGGCTGATCCCGGCTGTGGTCTTGATCCAATCCACGAAGCGGACCTTGGCTCCCCGCTTGGCCGCGAGGAACTCCTTGCGGAAGCCGGCATCCTTCGCCAGGGGGTCAGCCTGGCGCAGCACGTCAAGGTTGGTAATCCAGCCATCCCCGACCGCGCCAGTAAGCAGCCGGGCCAGATCGGGGTTGGCCAGGAGCAGCCACCGCCGTGGGGTAACGCCATTGGTCTTGTTGTTGAACCGGTCCGGGAAGAGGGCGGCAAAGTCTGGCACGGTCTTCGTGCGCAGCAAGTGGGAGTGGATTTCTGCCACTCCGTTGGTGCTGTGGGTGCCGACGATGGCGAGATTGGCCATCCGCACTTTTCGCGTCCCGCCTTCTTCGATCAGGCTGACGTGGGCCAGCTTGGCCTCATCGCCGGGGTGCTGCGCCTTCACAGAGTCCAGGAACCGGTGGTTGATCTCGTAAATGATCTCCATGTGCCGTGGGAGCAGCGACTCGAACAGTTCGACGGGCCATTTCTCCAGGGCCTCGGGCAGTAGGGTGTGGTTGGTGTAGGCGAGTGTGCCGACCGTGAGCTCCCACGCCTGCTGCCATCCAAGCTTGGCTTCGTCAAGCAGGATGCGCATCAACTCCGGCACGGCCATCGCCGGGTGGGTGTCGTTCAACTGAATGGCGACTTTCTCCGGGAGCAGCTTCCAATCATTGCCGCGCCGGCGGAAGCGGGCCACGATGTCGGCCAGAGAGCAACGGACCAGGAAGTACTCCTGCAGGAAGCGCAAGGACCGGCCCCGGGGCGTCGAGTCGTCCGGATAGAGGACGCGGGTTACCGATTCCGCCATGACCTGATCGAACACCGCTCCGAAGAAGTCGCCGCCACTGAATTCGTTGAACTTGAAATCCACTGCTGCCGCCGCTTTCCAAAGGCGCAGGGTGTTGATCGTCTTGCCGCCGTATCCGACGACGGGACGGTCGTAGGGAATGCCTGCCATGTGCATCGGCTGGCCCCGCTCGACCACGATCTCGCCCTGACGCAAGCGGAACGACGTCGCCAGCGGCACGGTTACCATCTCTCCCGGCCGCTCGACTTCCCAGGGGTCGGGGCGGGTCAGCCAGGGGTCGGGGTGCTCGACCTGGTGGCCGCCCACCAGTTCCTGGTGGAAGATGCCGTAGTCATACCGCAGTCCGTAGCCGATGGCGGGAATCTGCAGGGTCGCCAGCGAATCGATGAAGCAAGCCGCCAGCCGACCCAATCCACCGTTGCCCAGCCCGGCGTCCGGTTCCTGTTCCACGACCTGCTTCCAATCCTGGCGGGGGTCGGACTGCAAGTCCTCGCGGACAAACGGCTCCACGCCGAGATTGACGATATTGTTCAGGAGCGAGCGGCCGATGAGGAACTCCAGCGACAGGTAATAGACCTGCTTGGGGTTCTTGCGGTCATAGGTATCGTTGGTCTTGATCCAGCGTTGGGCCAACAGGTCGCGGAGAGTGCGAGCGACGGCCTCGAACCGTTCCCGCTGCGAGGCTGACTCCATTCGCACCACATGGTCGAACACGACGTGCCGATCGTAGTAGTCGCGGTCCGGAAACTTGAAGCCGTCGCATTCGTAACGAGCAAGGAGTTCGGCAGAACCATGGCCTAGCTGGGCGGCGGCCTTCGTCGTGCTCATTTGGCGTCCTCTGAACTCTGGGCAGGTCTGACCGGCGTAGTTATTGGTATGCAGTTTGGCCTTCGCCAGGTTGCCCTTTAGTCAATTGGATCCCGACTCGAAGAAATCGCGGGATGACCAAACGGGCCTTCCACCTTCTCGGGGAGCCGGCAGCGGTAGGCAAGGGGAGGACAGAGTGCCTCGATCGGTACTACGGTTGAGGTGCGGGACGAGAGGGGACCGGGACCGCGGTATCGAGACCCAGCACGGCCCGGTAGTCGGCCTCGGCTCGGTAGAAGTCGGCGAGGGCGTCGACGATCTTGATCAGTGCGGCAAATGCGTCCCGCCCACGGATATTGATCACGAGAATGTCCACGGCACCGGCCCGTTGCCGCTCTCGTTCAAAGGCGAGGACGCGCTCCGCCATAGCCTGTTCGGCCCGAGCCTGCTGGAGCCGAGCGAAAGCCCGATCGAGGTCGGCCACGGCACTCTGGACCTCGGCCACGATGGCGTCGCGCATGAATTGCTCCTCGGCGGCCAGGCGGAGCAACTGGGCCCGCACCGTTTGTGTGCGGCCTTGGGCATCGCGGCGCTGGAGGGGCACGTCGCACAGCAGGGCAATCTCCCAGCCGTAGCGGTCTAGGCCGGCCTTGGCAGCCCCGACATCGGCCACTCCTGTCATGGCCAGATTGAGACCAGGCCGAAGTTGATCCTCCGCCAATCGGAGATCGACGCCGAGCCGTTCCCGCTGCAATTGGAAGCGGGCCAGTTCAGGGCGCAGGCTCAATGCCAGTTCGACGTCGCGGCGTAGGGCCTGCGTGGCCGGGGCCGGCGGTTCCAGGGCCAGGAAGTTGGCCGGCAGCCGCGCTCGGTTGGGTACGACCGCCTGCCCGGTCTCGTCACGCAGGTAGAGCGACAGTTGATACGCTGCTTGTTGATAGCGTTGTTCCGCCAAGGCCAGAATGCCACGGCGATCGAAGACGACGCGCTCGTTGTCACGGACCGGAAGCTCGGCAATCGCGCGGATGCTGAACTGCTCTTCCAAGAAAGCCTGACGCTGGGTGGCGATGCGTAACAGGTTCACCGCGATGATGTACTGCTCGCCGGCTGCCACCCAGTGCCAGTAGGCCCGGGCAGCGGCGCGGAAGAAGAGCAGCCGCGCGCGAATGATCTCCGGCTCGGCTAGTTCTTGACCGAGTTGGGCCTGCCGCAGCGCGGCTCGGGCTCGGTCGATCGGCAGCCCCCGCAACAAGGGGACCTGAACCCCGGCACGAAACTCGCCGCCGTCCGGCGTTGCCAGATTGCCGTAGTAGACCGGGAAGTCACCGAAACCATAGCGATAGCCGGCGAAGACGCTCGCGCCGAGCAAGGGCGAGGCCTGTTCAGCCACGGCATCCAAGCGGTAGTTCTGATACGTACCCTCGGGTACGTTGACCGCGCGCAGCCGCACGTTGGTGTCGAATGCTCCCTCGGCCGTCAGCCGCTGGCCCGCGGCCACGTCCCGCTCCAGTTCGACC
>CALLZJ010000021.1 GCA_937858435.1 uncultured bacterium | reverse complement strand
AAGCTAGTGACTGGAGTTCAGACGTGTGCTCTTCCGATCTCGCCCAGCTCTTTGTCTTCGATCGGCTCGGGCGGACCGAGGCCTCCGAAGTTACAGCGGGCGACATTTGTGCCGTGGCTGGGCTCGACGACGTAGAGATTGGCGACACCATCGCCGACCCCGAGCAGGCCGTCGCCCTGCCGCCCATCCGCGTCGACGACCCGACCTTGACCATGATCTTCCGGGTCAACGATTCGCCCTTTTCCGGCCGCGAAGGGCAGTATCTGACCAGCCGGCAGCTCCGCGATCGGCTCTTCAAGGAGTTGGAAAAGAACGTTGCCCTCCGGGTCGAAATCGATCCCCAGCGGCCGGACGAGTTCCAGGTCTCGGGGCGGGGCCTGCTCCACCTGGGCATTCTGCTGGAGAACATGCGGCGTGAAGGGTATGAGCTTTCTGTCGGCAAGCCGCGGGTGATCATGCGCGAGCAGGCGGGCCAGAAACTTGAGCCCATTGAGTACCTGACGGTCGAGGTGCCGCCCGCGTCGGTGGGGTCCGTTATGGAGATTCTGGGCAACCGCCGCGCAGAGTGTCTCAAGCTCGACAGCCGAGGTGAAATGAGCCACCTGGAGTTTACGATTCCGGCACGGGGGCTGATCGGCCTGCGGACGCGGTTGCTGAATTCGACAGGCGGCCAGGCTATTCTGAATCACAACTTCTACGACTATCAGCCCATTCGCGGCAGCATCCCGGCCCGGGCCAACGGCGTCATGGTCTCCACCGAAACGGGGGCGGCCACCGGCTACGCCATCGAGGGGCTGCAAGAACGTGGCATCCTCTTCGTCGGACCGAACGAACCGGTTTATGAAGGGCAGATCGTCGGCGAGCACTGCCGGGACAACGACCTGGGCGTAAACATCTGCCGGGAGAAAAAGCTGACGAACGTCCGGGCGGCCACCGCCGAGAAGACGATCCCCCTCAAGGCCGCGCGCCGTCTGACACTGGAAGCGGCCCTCGAGTACATCGAGGATGATGAGTACGTGGAAGTCTGTCCGCAATCGATTCGCATTCGCAAGATGCAGCTCAAGGAATCAGATCGCCGCCGCACCGCGCGGCAAAAAGCGGAATAGGCACCGGATCAGTCGCTTGAGAATGGAACACCGCCTGTCCAACCCTGCGGTCGGACAGGCGGTGTCGTGGTTTCAGGCCCAGCCCAAGATCAGGCGGAGGCGGCTTCTTCTTGCTGGGCGAGCAACTCGCGCGGGTTGCGCGGCCGGAAATGATAGCCAGCGGCGCCGCACAGGCCCAGGCCAAGGAGTACAAGCGTGCTGGGCTCGGGAATGGCGTTGGCGGTCACGATGAAGTCATCGTAGAAGACGTTGTTCGTGGGTGGCGGCGAGATCAGGTCGATGGCGCTGGCCTGCGGCCCGAACTCCGCCAAGCGATTCTGGGCACCGAAGGTGTTGCGGAAGGGGATGTTGTTGAAACGCAACACTCCATTCATCCAGACGTAGAACCGCTGGGTCGAGAAGTCGAAGTTCGCGTTGAAGTGAACCCAACTGTTCATGTTGAGGGGATCGTTGATGGGGTCGGCCGGTGTCGTCAGAATATTGCCGGCCGTGGTGACGACGGACAACCGCCCATCGTTGCGGAGCAGGACCGAGGTGATTTGCCCTTGTGTCCCTCCGGCGGTCAGACCTTCCACGAAGATGCCGGCAAAGGGGATCTGGCCGAGCCCGTTGAAGGAGCCGTCCAGATACTGCGACCAGGAGATCTGGATCACGGGCAGCCCGTTGGCGACCGGATTGTAGGGCAGAACGCCCGGCAGGCTGAAGGAGTCGTGATACCAGAAAGTCTGGTAGCTGAAGAAAATGTCGTTAAAGAGGTTGGGGCCGATCACCTGGAAGGCCTGGCTCCCCTGCCAGACCTGGCCCGACTGGACGACGCCCGCGGGAGTGACGATCTGGTTGGCATCGGTCGTCTGCCAGTTCTGCTGCGGCACGAGCGAGCCCGGGGCGTAGAACGGCTGCTCGAAGCCGTGGGAGTTGTAGAGAACGACTTGAGCCTGGGCGGGAGACGATCCCAAGAGCAGCACTAGGGCGGCTACTCCGAACGCGATCCAGCGAGAAGGCTTGGGCATGGCAGGGGTCCCGAAAGATACGACATCGGCTCAGGGGCACTCGACCAACATAACGGTAGTTCAAGATTGGCCAAACCGCAAATAAAAAACCGGCCACCTGGTTCTCAGGCAGCCGGTTTCTCAGGCAGCCGGTTTGGGTTCGGTCGGAGGCTAGTCCTTGGCGACGGCCGGGGCCACGGGGGCGGCGGCCTTCTTCTTCTCATCTTTGCCGAGGAACTCGATGATCGCGGTGGGAGCGGCGTCGCCGAGCCGGCGATAGGACTGCTTGAGCACCCGGGTGTAGCCGCCGGGCCGGTCGGCAAAGCGTGGCGCGATTTCATCGACGAGTTTCTTGGCTGCTCCCTTCTGGTTGCCCAGACGGGCGATGACGAGTCGGCGCGAGTGGAGATCGCCGCGGCGGGCCAGGGTCACGAGCCGTTCGATGAACGGCCGCAGTTCCTTGGCCTTGGCCTCGGTGGTGGTGATCCGCTCATGCTCGATCAGGTTGCAACTGAGGTTGCGGAGCAGAGCCAGTCGATGAGTGCGGTTCCGCCCCAGCTTGCGGCCGCGTTTCAGGTGACGCATGGTACTCTTCCTTCTGTCTAGGGCGGGGTCCCGAAGGGACGGTCTGCCCGAAGCGCCTAGCGGCGGCCGGCCATCCGCATGCCCAACTGCAGCCCCCGCTCCGCCAGCTTCATCTTCACTTCCCGCAGCGTCGTCTCGCCGAAGTTGCGGACCTCAAGCAGTTCCTCGTCGGTGCGAATGACCAGGTCGCGCACCGTGGCGATTCCTTCCGACTCCAGGCAATTCGTGGCCCGCACGGACAGTTCAAGCTCCGCCAGGCTCATGTTCAGCTTGCGCTCCAGTTCGGCATCGACGGACGGCCCCGACGCCGCCTCGCGCTCCTCGACCGGAATCTCGGGCCCGATCTCCGTGTATTCCACGAACGGGTTGAGATGCTTGCGGAGAATCTTGGCGCCTTCGACCAGGGCCATCTGGGGCGTCGCCGTGCCGTTCGTCCAGATCTCGAGGACCAGCTTGTCGTAGTTGGTCCGCTGGCCGACGCGGGTCTCCTCGGTGTCGTACTTCACGCGCACGACCGGCGAGAAGCTCGAATCGACGGGGATAACGCCAATCTCGCGATCCCGGCCGGCGTTCTCCTCGGCGGTCCGGTAGCCGCGGCCATTCTCGACCGTCATCTCCACCACGAACGGGACGTCGGCCGTCAGCGTCGCGATAACGTGCTCGGGATTCACGATCTGCACCGCTTCGTCGGTGATGATGTGGCCCGCAGTCACCACTCCCTTCTCGTGCCGATCGATCTTGATCATGCGCGGCGTGTCGCTCACGTTCTTGACCACCAGGCTTTTGATGTTGAGGATGATGTCGGTCACATCCTCGACCACGCCCGGGATCGTGCTGATTTCGTGCTGCACGCCCTGGATCTTGACGCGGGTGACGGCGCTGCCTTCCAGGCTCGACAGCAGTACCCGCCGCAGGCTGTTGCCAATGGTCACGCCGAAACCGCGTTCGAACGGCTCGGTAATGAACTTGGCATAGGTCTCCGTCGCCGACTCGCGGTGACAGGCCACTTTGGTGGGCAGCTCCAGGCCGCGCCAGCGAATTCGCATGGATCATTCTCCTTCGGGCTGTGTCGCGCCGGGTAGCCAGCCACGGACGCCTCGGGCCCGATTTTCTTGACTTCCTGACCGCGGCGCTGGCGAAGCGCCACCCTGCTCCTGGTCTGCCAGGCCGGCCCCTGGGGCGATGGCCCTAGCGCGCCGAGATTTCAATGATGAGCTGCTCGCGAATGTCGCGAATGTTCGGATCGACATCAGCGCGTTCCGGCAGCCGCAGCACGCGCCCCTCTGGCGGATCCACGCTCACGCGCTCCAGGAAGTCGGGCGGCTTGCCCGTTTCCTGCTGGAGCATGTGGCGGGCCATTCCCCGGCTGGCGGCCCGGTTACGCACCGTGATGACGTCGCCGGTCCGAGTGATGAAGCTGGGGATGTTGACCGCGCGGCCGTTCACCTGGACGTGGCCATGGGTGACGAATTGCCGGGCCATGCGTCGGCTGCCGCAGAATCCGAGACGGTAGACGACGTTATCGAGCCGGCGTTCCATGAGGCTGAGCAGGGCCTCGCCGGTATTGGCCGTCGAGCGGCTGGCGATCTGGAAGACCCGGCGGAACTGGGCTTCGAGCAGCCCGTAGAAGCGCTTCAGCTTCTGCTTTTCACGGAGGCGAACGCCATATTCGCTCAGCTTGGTGCGTTTGGCCCCGTGCATGCCGGGGGCTGACTTGCGCCGATCCAAGGCGCACTTGGGAGAATCGCAGCGAGAGCCCTTGAGGTAGAGCTTGATGCCTTCGCGGCGGCACATCTTGCAGACAGGATCAATGTTCCGAGCCATGAGTCCTTCGTTCCCGATTTCGTGAGACCAACCCGCCGGGCCGCGGCGGGGTGCGAGGCTGCGTGCCGGGGCTCCTAGACCCGACGGCGCTTGGGCGGCCGGCAGCCATTGTGCGGCAGCGGCGTGGCGTCTTCGATCGCCTTGACGTTCAGATTGGCCTGCTGCAGCGCGGTAACGGCCGACTCCCGCCCCGCGCCCGGCCCCTTGATGCGGACTTCCACGTCGCGCATGCCGAACTTTAGCGCTCGCTCGGCACACACTTCGGCGGCCCGCTGAGCCGCGAAGGGCGTGCTCTTGCGGCTGCCCTTGAAGCCCACCGTACCCGCCGACGCCCAGCACAACACGTCGCCATTCCGGTCGGTCATCGTCACGATCGCATTGTTGAACGTGGCCAGAATATGGCAAATGCCCTGGCTCACGTTGCGGCGTGTCTTGCGTTTCTTGCTCTTGGCCATGTTCTCTCTCGTTCCCCGCGTCCTTGCCCGCCCCGCCGCTCATGCGGCTGAAAGCGAGCGACGGACTACCGCATTTCCTTCACGCCCTTCTTGCCCGCCACGGTCTTGCGCGGACCCTTCCGCGTGCGGGCATTGGTCCGCGTCCGTTGGCCGCGCACCGGCAGACCGCGGCGATGCCGCAGGCCGCGATAGCAGCCAATATCCCGCAAGCGAGCAATGTCCTGCTGGACCTTGCGGCGCAACTGGCCTTCGACCACGAACTCACGGTCCAAGAGCCCCGAAATGCGGGCGATCTCTTCGTCCGAGAGCTCGCGGGCCTTCTTCTGCAGGCTCACGTTGCACTGCTGGCAGATCTGCACGGCGAGCGCGGGGCCAATCCCGTACAGGTACCGCAGCGAGACATGCACTGGCTTGTCGTTCGGAATGTCCACACCCATGATGCGCGGCATGGTCGCTGTCCCTTTCTAGCCTTGCCGCTGCTTGTGGCGCGGGTTGGTGCAGATGACGTAGACTTTGCCCTGACGCCGCACGATCTTGCAGTTTTCGCAGATGCGGCGGATGCTGGCACGAACTTTCATGGTCGATTCCTAGCCCTGGCCGCCGCTCTGGTAGGGCGGCAGTTGTTAGACTGAAAAGGTTAGGAACCCGTGGGGCTGGCGACAAGATTCGGCCAGTGAAATTTCAGCTCCCGTCAGCCGCAGGCTTGGCCGTGCCGTCGGCCCGATCCGCACCGAAGGCCAACATCCGGTCCACGATCTGCTCGCCAATGGCCTTGGGGCATGACCAGACCAGGAAGAACAAGGCCTGGCGGGCCCAGCGCTGAGCGGGATGCGGCCGCACGTAGCCTGCGCCCTTGCACAGGGTCAGGAGCGTTTGCGTGGACCGCAGGGCGGCTTCAGTCGCGGCGGCCCGGAGGCCGGTCAACTCAGCGGCGGCGGGGTTCGAAGCCTCCGCCAGGCTCAGCATCCGGGACCGCAGCCGCTGATGGCGGGCTTGAAGCCGTTGCAGAGGCTCCTTCAGGTCAACACGGTGTTCGGACTCGACCCGAAGGTGCTGCAGTGCGGCCCCCATGAGCGCCAGGGCCAGACACGAGGTGGTCAAGCCGCCGGCTCCGTCACCCGTCCGAATCCGCTCTGGCCGGTCTTCGAGAATTTCATGCGGCTTCACGGCGACCCCTTCGCACCAGACCAAGGAAGTGCAAGAGCCGCGTAGGGCCAAGAGGTCCATCGGTTCCTCGATGCGTAATCCCGGAGCGTCGGCATCCACGCCGACTATCATGGGGTCACCCTGAGCATCGACCGCACCCAGTAGCAAGACGTCAGAATGGGCGGCACCCGTGACCCAAGGGACGAAGCCCTCAAGGACGATCCCGCCGCTGGTGCGCCGCGCCTTGAGCGTGGGCCCCAAGTGCTGGCGCGACGTGGTCAGTTGGGCCACGCCGACGCTGGTCCAGAGTTCACCTCGAGCCAGGGGAGGCAACAGTTCATCAGCCAGAGGGCGGTCGCGGCTGACACAGAGCCGCCGGACCGCGGCCTCTCTTTGACTCAGGATGAAGGCCGTAGTCAGGCAGGCCTGGCCGATTGCCTCGTAGCCCAGGAGTAACTCGCGGAGCGGCAGGCCCCAGCCATCGGCGTCGCGTGGAATGGCCCATCGTGGCACTTGGGCGGCCTGCAGTGCGGCCAAGGCTGCCGTCGGCCACAGGGCGTCCTGGTCCGCCTGCTCGGCCTGGTGGGCGAGAGTGCGTAGCGAGGCATTCAGCGCCGGTCCGCTCGTCAGATTGGCTGTCGTTGCCGTCATCCCCACCGCCTGCGCTAAAGCCAAACCTTGATCTTGCTGGCCAGTCGCTCCGGCAACGCCTTGGCCAGCAGTTTCTTGACCTGTTGCGGATGGTAACGAGTGCTGAAGTGTCCGCAAAGGATGATCTCGTTCTGAAAACGGTCGGCTCGTTCCAGGAAGTCGTCGAGATGCATGTGGCCGAACTTGTGAATCTTGTCCCGGCGATGGTTGGGCAGGATGAAGCTCATTTCCGTGATCAGAATCTTGGCCAAGTAGACAGCGGGCTCGTTGTCCAGCCCGGCCGGGCTGGTGTCGCCGGTGTAGGCCACGATGGGCGTGCGCACCTCGCGGGTGACTTCCGTGCCAGCCAGCCGCAGGTCTCGGATCTGTGTCCCGGCAAGCCCGTGGTACTCCTCCTTGAGCTTCTGTCGGCGGTCCCAGACGATGTAGCCGACCGAAGGCACCGTATGCGTCGTTCGGAACACGGTCACTACGAGTTCGCGTGACAGGGCGATTTCCTGGCCCGGGGAAACACCTTCCAGTTGGCAGACCATGCGGCCACGGTCCAACCGCTGCCATGCGAGCAGCAGACGCTTGACGTCATCGAGCACCTCGGCGGGGACGTAGACGGTCGGGGGTTCCATCTTCATCATGCGCCGCCGAGCCACGTAGACGGGCAGGGCCGCCATGTGATCCAGATGGGCGTGGGTGATGAACCAGGTCGGAATTCCCATGAAATCCCAGGGCTGGGCCCCAAGGTCGAACCCGATTTTGAGTTCGTGAAGGCACCAGTAACTCTGGACGGCAGCGCGGGAGTAGCCCTCGACGGTCAGCCCAGCGTGTTCGAGTTTCAGCGTCGGCGCGTTTTCGACCATGAACGCAAGCGGGCTCCCCAGGGCAAGTGCTTCCGAGTCCGTTTTATGAAGACGTACAACCCCAGCGGAGGGGTTCGGGCTTCCGCGATGCTTCGCGCGAGGAGAGACGTGGCCAGGGCGGCTCGGAAGCCTCGCTGTAGGGCCTGGGGGCTTCCTGGCTTCCGAAGTTCGGCAAGGAGGCACGCTCGCTTTTCCGGAAGTTGGCAGCAGCGACTAGGGTCAGGCTCGAAATTGGCTCCTATTGCCGCTTGCCTCTTGGCATGCAGGTTGCTTTAAAGACGATGCGAACAAGAACGATTTTTGATTGCTTCGAGGTGACGGCAACCGGTAAAACAAGAGGCCGTCCTTCTCCTGGGTACCAGACCTTGGGACCTGGAGTTGAACCGCCGCCCTGCGAGAAGCTGACCCATGAGCGAAACCACTCCGCCGGCCGCTCCACCGCCGGTCGAAGCCAGTCCGCCTGCCGCGGCGGCGCCTGCGAAGCCCGCCGCTCCCGCGGCGCCGGCCAAGCCGCCCGCAGCCAAGAAGGGGGCTGACCGCCGCTTCTTCCTCTTCACCTGGTTCGGCCTGGCATGGGCGACCTTCACGGCGTCCATGGCCGCCATGCTGCTCTACACCACCCGCTTCTTCTTCCCCAACGTGCTTGCGGAGCCTCCCAGCACGTTCAAGGCGGGAACGCCGCAGAGCTTCGAACCGGGCAAGGTCGTCGAGCGCTACAAAGCCGACCAGGGCGTATGGCTGGTGCGCGACGCGAACAACACCATCTTCGCCCTGAGCACCGTGTGCACCCACCTGGGCTGCACGCCGAATTGGCTCGAGGCGGAGCAGAAGTTCAAGTGCCCGTGCCACGGGAGCGGGTTCTACATGTCCGGGATCAACTTCGAAGGACCCGCGCCCCGGCCGCTGGAACGCTACCGGATTACGATCGCCGAGGATGGTCAGATCCTGGTCGACAAGAGCAAGAAGTTCCAGTTCGAATTGGGCGAGTGGAACAATCCCGAGTCCAGGCTTAACGTGTGATGCACTCAGCCGCGGCTAGGACCGTCGTCCGTCAGCCGCCCGGCCAGGGTGCGACCGCCGCCGCCCGGTCTGGCCGCTCCTTGGCTCTCTGAACCCACGAGGTTTCTATGTCCGTCGGCGATTTCATCCGCAACTCGCAGGTCTGGAAGAGCATCTTTCGCCATCCGGCCCCGAAGGACCGCCGCAACCGCGTGGTGGTCATGCTCACGAACTTCTTCCTGCACCTCCACCCGGTCTCGATCCGCAAGCAAGGGATCGCCCTGAGCTACACCTGGTGCATGGGCGGGATCACGTTCTTCCTGTTCCTGGTCGAAACCGTGACCGGCGTGCTGCTGATGTTTTACTATCGGCCCACGCTTGAACACGCTTACAACGACATCATCTCGCTCGGTCAGGTGACCACGCTCGGCGTGCTCCGCGAACTGCACCGCTGGGGCGCCCACGCCATGGTGATCGCCATCTGGCTCCACATGTACCGCGTCTTCCTGACCGGCAGCTATAAGCCGCCCCGGGAGTTCAACTGGGGCATTGGCGTCATTTTGCTCGTGCTCACGCTGCTGCTCAGCTTCACGGGCTACCTGCTGCCGTGGGATCAGCTCGCGATCTGGGCCATCACCGTGGGTTCCAACATGGCCCGGGCTACGCCGATTCTCGGCCATGAAGGTCCCGGTGCCAAGCTGCTCGTCATTGGCGACTTCCAGCTTATTCACTCCGGCTCCGACGCGCGCTTCGCCCTTCTGGGGCAGCGGTTCGTCGGTGAAATGACGTTGCTTCGGTTCTATGTGCTGCACTGTGTGGCCTTGCCCCTGGCAGCCGCGCTGCTCATTGCGATCCACTTCTGGCGGATTCGCAAGGACGGCGGCATCAGTGGCCCGCTCTAGCCGCGGGCTCCGCCGTGCGGGCCGGGACGAACCGGCAGGCACGGCTTCGGCGGACGACCTGGACTTCAGATTCGTTGGCAACGGGTGACGAACATGGCCGCAGGCGCTGATCTCAACCACAACGTCCAAAACGGGCTCGCGGTTTACTACGCTGCCTGTGCGGTCGCCAATGTCGGCTTCGCCTGGTACATGCAGCGTACGGGCCAGAAGCGGGCAGCCATGCTGTGGTGGGCCGTCGTCGGGTTGTTCGTGCTGCACACCGTGATGTATCTGGGGCACAACCTGGGGGATGCCTTCGACCAGGGCCGCATCTTACCCGGCTGGGTTCGCGACACGGCCGACTACGGACTGGAGCGCGGCCTCATTAGTCTGGGCATCGTCTCCGGCTCGAGCGGCGTCTCCTTCAGCACCATTGTCGTCGGCGGGCTCAGCGTCCTCATGTGGCTCATCGTCACCATGGCGGCCCTGGACGCGTTCTTTTCCTGCATTGTCGGCGGCCGCTTCGGCAAGATGTTCAATGAGGACATCGGCGAGCTGTTCGGCGGCACTCAGCTCGCGGCCCGGCTGGTCATCTGGTGGCTCATCATCTCCGTCCTGGCCCTGATTCTGTACGGCACCGGCGCGGTCACCTACTTCGTGGGGGCCAACGCCTTTTTCGCCGCCGCACTGGTCTGGCGTAAGCAGATCACCGAGCCGAATGTCGCCTGGGGGATTCTCAACTTCCTGCTGCTGTTCGGCGGCTGGAGCATGACCGACCAGGACTTCCGCCACATCGTCGGCAAGCCGGACAACATCCCCATCGTCTTCCTCGTCTTCACCGTGCTCTATTTCACATGGCTGGCCCTGCGACGCGGGGTCATCAATGACGAGCGGATGGAGCGGGGCGAAGCGCCCCTCGAAAAGCTCGAAGACGAAAAAGTGCTGGTCTGGCCCGACCTGGTCTACACCGAACTCATCTGCATGGTCGTGTGCACGGTGCTGCTGGTCGTGTGGGCCGTCGCCCTGCCGGCGCCGCTCGAACAGCCCGCCTCGGCCACCAAGACGCCCAACCCGTCCAAGGCCCCCTGGTACTTCCTGGGTCTCCAGGAAATGCTGGTCTACTACGATCCGTGGTTGGCGGGCGTGGTCTTCCCGACCATCATCATCATCGGCCTGATGGCCATCCCCTACATCGACTTCAATCAGAAGGGGAACGGCTACTACACGTTCAACCAGCGGGCCTTCTCGATCATCAACTTCCTTTATGGGTTCATCGTGCTCTGGGTCGTGCTCATCTTTTTGGGCACGTTCTTGCGCGGCCCCAACTGGAACTTTTACGGTGTCTACGAGTTTTGGGACGGGCACAAGCTCGAACCCCTCAATAACGTCAACCTGTCCGACTACTTCTGGCTGCGGGGGCTCGACTACCTGGGCTATCCCAAGCTCTGGAAACACCCGGAGGGCGAGGTGAGCATCTGGGTGATCCTGGGCCGCGAGAGCCCGGGCATCGTCCTGATCCTGGCCTACTTCCTGCTCCTGCCGCCGCTGCTGGCCCGGACCGTCTTCCGGCAGATGTTTCTGAAGATGGGCTTCGTGCGCTACATCATCCTGATCAACCTGCTGCTGTTCATGGTCAGCTTGCCCGTGAAGATGGTGCTGCGCTGGACCATCAACTTGAAGTACATCGTGGCGATTCCGGAGTGGTTCTTCCACATTTAGAAATGCGGTGGTGCGGGAGGGGACTGGCGGGTGGACGGGAGTTGCCCGGCGGTCACCAGGGTCGAGTGAGAGAGTCAAGAAGGACGGCGGCGGGAACGAGCACCGCCACCCTCGGAGAGTGAAATGGCAGCACGCGACGATTTCTACCGCAGCCAGAAGATTCTGGACATCGTCTTCGCCCTTTCGTGCGTGGCGATGCTCCTGAGTCTGATCTGGATGTTCGCCGCCGACCACAACCGCGAGTACAAGAGCTGGCAGCGGACGGGGCGCGACGCGGAAGTGGCGCTGCTGGATCAGAAAGTCGCCCTTGAGCATTTGCTCAGTCTGGCGAAGGTCAACGCGGCCAAGAAGGCCATCGTCGACGCGCTGGCCAAGATCGACTCCAGCATTCAACTCGATCCCGATGCGGCCGATTTCCTCGATCAGGCCAAGCGGCTGGCGGCCACGGTGGCCGACGAGCAGATTGCCGCCTGGTCCCAGGAACTGGATCGCCTGCGGCCCGAGTATGTTCGGATGTCGGAGCGGCTGGCCAGTTCGAAGGCTGTCCGCGACTCGATCATCAGCCAGCGCGACATCATGTTGCACCAGGGGGCGGCGGCGGCGGCCATTGCCGCCAAGGAGCAGGAAGTCCGCACTTACGAAAACGACTACGTGAACCGTTATGACGAGCAGTTCGCAGACATGAAGGTGAAGGTGGGGGACCTGGAAGAGAAGATCGCGACGGCCCGCAAGGAAGTCGTCGATGCCGTGGCTCGGCTCGAAGAAGTGAACCGCGAAGCGGACCGCATCGCCCGCCTCGCCGACCAGCGGCGTTATGGCATTGGGGCCCGCGTCCGTGGCGCTCCGATCCTCGACTTCATGAATCCTCCTTTCAAGGTCGTGCAGCACATTCCGGACGGGCTGACCATCGACTACAACTTCAAGCACGTGCAGCGCGTGGACCGTTGTGCCAGTTGCCACTTGTTCATCGACCGGCCCGGGTTCGAGAAGGAAGCCCTCCGCGACCTCCACATGGTCGATGGCGACGTGACCCGCTTTGTCGAACTCCACCACAAGGGCGAGTCCCGCTCCGCTGAAGAGAACGAGGAGTTTGAACAGCTCAAGGCCGCGGCACACCAACTCGGCGACGACCAGGTCAGCGTCTTCTGCAACCATCCGCGGCTGGACTTGTTCGTCGGCTCCAACAGCCCCCACTCGGCCGAGAAGTTCGGCTGCACGATTTGCCACGCCGGGCAAGGGGGATCGGCCTCGTTCAACTTTGCGTACCACTATCCGGACGGCAGCCGTACCAACGGCCACGATCTGGAACACTACGACGCCAAGCTCAAGCGCTGGCAGAAGACCCACCATTGGGAAGCGGACCTGCACCCGAATTTCCTGTGGGATCAGCCCCAGGTGCCGCTCCGCTTCATCGAAAGCTCATGCCTGAAGTGTCACCATCAGGTCACCGACCTCATCCGCACGGACGGTAAGGAAGAAGCCCCCAAGCTGCTGCGCGGCTTCCGGCTCGTCCGTGATCTGGGCTGCTTCGGCTGCCACGAGATTTCCGGCTTCAAGGGTGGTCGTTCCATCGGCCCGGACATGCGACTTGAGCCCTATCCGCCGCTCGACGATCTGAGCCCCGCCGATCGGGCCAAGGCCCTTTCGGACCCCACCGATCCGCCCGGCACTTACCGCAAGAACGGCCCGGGCCTGCGCCGCCTGGCCGAGAAGGCCGACGCCGACTGGATCGCACGCTGGATACGCAGCCCACGCAGCTTCCGGCCCGAGACCCGGATGCCGCACTATTACGGCCAGCACAACAACAATCCGCACCGGCTCTCGGACGACCTGGATGGGGAAACGCAACTGCCCAAGGACCAGATGGGCTACCCGGACGCCGAGTTGCGGGCCATGACCTTCTATCTGCTGAAGGCCTCGGAGAGTCAACTGCAAGCGCTACGGACGATGCACGCGCTGTCGCCGAGCGAATGGTCGAAGTTCCAGGAGGAGCACCAGGGCTTCCTGATGCTGGCTCAGATTCGCGCCGACAACCCCAGCCTGACCCCGCGCGACTACGATCCGGAAGTGCCCGGCGACCTGCCCGAGGAACGGCTCATCAACCTCTCGGCGACGCAGCGCAAGCTCCTGACCAAGGATCAGCTTGACCGGGTGCTGGAGTGGTTCGCCGAGCGCGAGCGGCTGCGGCAGGCGGCGGCTTCGTTGGTCGAGAAGCCCTTCCCGCCGACGGAAGTCAAAGATTACACGGCCAATCCGAAGAACGGTGAGCAGCTCTTCCAGCTCAAGGGCTGCCTGGCGTGCCATGGCCATGAAACGGTGCGCGACAGCTTCAAGAACGACGAGAAGATGGCCGACTTGCTCAACGAAGCCCGTTACGGCCCTTCACTGGTGGGGCTGCGGGAGAAGCTGGCTTTTGACAAGCAGCCCAACCGCGCGAAGGCCTGGCTCTATTACTGGCTGACCAACCCCAGTGACTACCATCCGCGCACCTTCATGCCCAATCCCATGCTCGAACCGCAGGAGCGCTGGGACCTGGTGGCGTGGCTCCTCGAAGACCGCGGCAACGTGGCGCCGCCGCAGGAATGGACCGAGATCCAGGTATCGAATGGCGACGTGGATGGCATGGTGCTCGACTACCTGCGTCGGGCCCTGCCGACTCGGGCCGACGCCGAGCGGGCCAAGATGGAAGGCCTGGCCGACGTCCGCTTCCTGCGGCCCGACGCCGACGAACGGTTGCTCGCCAAGGACCAGCCCGCCGGCTCCATGCTCGCGGGCATGACCCATGACGAACGCAAGCTCTACTACCTCGGCCGGAAGACCATCGCGCGCAACGGCTGCTACGCC
This sequence comes from uncultured bacterium, assembly GCA_937858435.1. Taxonomy (GTDB): domain Bacteria; phylum Planctomycetota; class Planctomycetia; order Gemmatales; family HRBIN36; genus CALLZJ01. The sequence goes on along the minus strand of CALLZJ010000021.1, from coordinate 9,741 downwards.
TGCCACGACATCCCCGGATTTGAGACGGCCAAGCCGATCGGCGTCGCCCTCAACGACTGGGGCAAGAAAGAGTCTGACCGGCTCGACTATGCGAACATCGACGAGTTCGTCTACCAGCACTATCCGAACTACGACCAGTTCCACATCGACGCCATGAAGATGAAGCGGCGGGATGGCTTCCTGCACCAGAAGCTCAAAGACCCGCGCAGCTACGACTGGGGCAAGTTGAAGGAACGGCCGTGGGACGATCGGCTCAAGATGCCGCAGTTCAAGTTCGCTCGGCTTACGCGCAAGCCCGGCGAGTCCGAGGAAGCGTTCCGCCTCCGTGAAGACAAGGAAGAGCAAGAGGCGCGCGAGGCCGTGATGACGTTCATCCTCGGTCTCGTGGCCGAGCCGATTCCGCTGAACTACGTTCATCAGCCTCGGGCCGACCGCTTGCAGGAGGTCGTCGGTCTCAAGGTCTTGGAAAAGTACAACTGCGTGGGCTGCCATGTGCTCAAGCCCGGCAGCTACGAGTTCAGCCTCACCGAGGAGGCCCGCGGCGCGACGCTTCACGAGCAACTGCTCAAGTTGCATCGCGATGCCCAGGAAGAACTCCAGGCCGACCGCGGCTTCCCCGAGAGCAACGCCTGGCGTTCGAAACTTCAATATCCGCCGGGGCGCGTCGTGATTCGGGCTCTGCCCCGGGCCGTGGACGAAGAGAACGAGCTTCTCAGCCTCGAACCCTGGGAAGCCATCCACTTCCCCAAGCCCGAAAGCACGGAGACGCTACAGTTGCCCGTGAAGTCGGTGGTGACTGTGCCCCTGGAGTCGACGGGCGCCCGCCATGCGCCATATGGCGGACTCTACACCGACATCCATATGCGGATCATTGGCCGGCTTGAAAACAAGAATCTGGTCGGCGACCGCCCCGAACTGATGGGGTCGGCCCCGCCGCCACTGATGCGCCAGGGCCAAAAGGTCCAGCCCAGGTGGCTCTCTACCTTCTTGCAGGAACCGATTCCGTTGCGGCCTTCAGTTTACCGGCACCTGCGCATGCCCCAGTTCAACATGAGCCCCGAGGAAGCGCAGGCCTTGGTCGACTACTTCGTCGCGGTCGATCGGCTGCAGAACCCGGCGGTGGGGGCCGAATACACGGTACCTCGGCCCATTCAGCAGAACCCGGCCGAGATCGAGCGGTTGCGGGCTGAGTTTCGTGCCAAGCTCCGGCAGTACACCGACCTCAGCGACGCCGAGATCGCCCAGCGGGATTACTTCGAGGCAGGTTGGCAGTTGCTCACCAATCGACAGCTTTGCCTGCAATGCCATAACGCCGGCACCTGGAGGGCGGACGGCGAGTTGGTGGGACGGGGTCCGTCCTTCCACTTGGCGCCGGATCGGCTCCAGCCCGACTACATCCATCGCTGGGTGTCGGTGCCGCCACGTCTGATCCCCTACACGAAGATGAACTGGTTCACGCAGTTCTACCACCAGCCCAATTACCCCGCGCTCCAGGCAGCCCTGAAGTCGGGGCCGGTCCGAGTCGGTATCCAGCTGACCCCGCTCCTGGATGCGCTGAGCGCACCCGTCGCTGGCTTCCGTCCCCCTTTGCCCCTCGCGGATGGCGTGTATCATCAACTGCAGGCGGAGTTCGCGCTGACGCCGGACGAAAAGGTCCGCGCGGCACGGGACGCCATCCTCAGTTGGGGCCACTTGCCGAATCCTCCGCCCACGGCGGTCAAGGCCGGTCCCCGTCCTGACGGCTACACCGGAGAGAAGCCATGACCACGCGCGGCACCATCTTGACGGCTTGTCTGATTCCGGCGCTCGGCCTGATCGCTTGCCAGCAGAAGCCCCAGCCGACCGGCACGACTTCGCCTCCGACGCAGGCGACCGTAGCCGTCGCTACGCCACCCGCTGCACCCCCGGCCGCGACGACGCCGACCGCGCCAGCAGGCGATTCGGACCCAGCACCCGCTGGCCCCCCCGCGGCGCCCAAGCCGCCAGCGGGCGTTCCGGAGGGAGTGGCCATCGACCGCCCCGGCCTGCCTGGGGGCAAGATGATGCTGGGGGCAGCGGCGAATCCGGTCGATCCTCGGGCTCAGCCGGCTCCTGGGCCAGGTGCGGGCGTGGTTCCCATCCCGTCTGAAGGCGGCTGGTTCACCCTGGTCGGCCAGGTTGTATTCGCCGGCGACAAGGTGCCGGAGAAGAAGAAGCTCAATGTCGACAAGGACCAAGACCATTGCCTGTCGCAAGGCGATCTGTTCGCTGAGACTTGGGTCGTAAACCCGGAGAACAAGGGCATCGCCAACTGCGTCGTCTTCCTCCGGCCCGAGAAGGCCAAGCCATTCAACGTCCACGATTCGCTCAAACTGCCGGCGGCGAAGCACGTCGTCCTGGATCAACCCACTTGCTACTTCTCCCCGCGCATTCTCGTCATGCGGGCCGATCAGGAGCTACTCGTCAAGAATCCGGCTCCGGTGGCCCACAACGTGGTGCTCACCTCTTTCAACAACAACCACAACGTCCAGATGCCCCCGAACTCGGAGCGCTCGTTCAAGGTGCTGCCCGAGAACAACGCCATCAACGTCACCTGCGGCGCTCACCCGTGGATGAAGGGGAGCCTCTGGGTGTTTGAGCATCCTTACTTCGCCATCACCGATGCCGATGGCAGGTTCAAGATCCCGCTGGTCCCCGGTGGCCAGCATAATCTCATGATCTGGCACGAGGAAGTGGGCTGGGTGCTGGGACGCCAAGGCAAGGACTTCCCGATCTCGGCCGGTGATGCCAGTGGAGTCACCGACCTGGGCACCTTCCCCGTCAAGCCAGGCTAGACCAGACCAACAGGCATGGCCCGTTCGTCCAACGCCGTGATTGGCGCTGACCTGCCGTCTTTGCAACAGGAGATTCGCATGAACATTCGACGTGCCTTGATGCTGGTGGTGCCGCTCTTCTGCGGCCTCGCCTTGACCTTGGCGGGCTGCAAGCCCGAAGTGTCCAAGCCGGCGCGCGCCGGAACGGGCGGCGCGGGTGGAGGCACGGCCGCGCCCACGGGGGGCGGCGCCCGTCCCGCCGCCGGAGCCCTCGAGGTGAAGGCCTACAACGCCACGATCAAGGGCCGGGTCGCTTTCAACGGCGAAGGTGAGCCGACCATTGACGCCAAGGCCACCAACCTTCCACCCACGGAGTGCCCGGCCGAAGTCATGGCCGCGGGCTGGTACACCAAGAGCAGCAGTGACAAGAAGGGCGTGCAGTATGCCGTCGTCTACATCCGTCCCGTCGGCGGCCGGCTGCCCAAGGTGCCCGACGACATCGCCAAGCCCGCTGTCGACACCGTCGAAATGCATCAGCCCAAGTGCCAGTTCGAGCCGCGCGTGGTCGTCATGGGCCCGGGCCAGAAGCTGAAGTTCCACAACGATAGCGACCCGAAGATCAGCCACGACGCCAATCTGTCGGGGCCGATGAGCTACAGCAAAACGCTGCCGCCGGGCGAGTCGACGGTCTACGACCCGGAAGCTGACAATACCCAGCCCTACAAGGTGAGCTGCAACCAGCACTCGGCCTTCATGTCCGGCTTCCTCTGGCGGTTCGATCATCCCTTCGCCGCCGTGACCGACGGGGAAGGGAACTTCGAAATCAAGAAGGTGCCGGTGCTGGCGAGCGGCAAGCTGTCCATCATGGTCTGGCACGAGATGCTGCCGGGCGACAGCCAGAACCGCATGCAGATCATGGAAGTCGAACTGCAGGACGGCGAGGTCAAGGACCTCGGCACCGTCGGTATCCCGAAGCCAACGAAGACCTCGTAGCGGTCGGCTTTGAGATGACCTCGCGGACCCCGGCTTCAACCGAAGCTGGGGTCTCTGCTTGCGCGGCCGCAGTTGTCTTGGGCCCACCCAGGCCGTGGGTTATAATGGCAGCCGTGGCTGCACTCGGGAACGCAACGTCCAGCCCGGGTGCCGCCAACGGGAGACCTCAGTGCCGGAACTGCCCGAAGTCGAAACCGTGGTCCGGATGCTGCGGCCGCAACTGGCCGGGCGGCGGGTGGCGGCGGTGCGCATGGGTCGGCAGCGGCTGCGGACCCCCTGGCGCCGCTCGTGGAATGCCCACGTGATCGGACGCCGGGTCGCCGAGGTGAGCCGGCGCGGCAAGTGGATCATGATCTTCCTCGGTTCGTCCACGACCGGCGACTGCTTGCTCGCCCACCTGGGCATGACGGGTCGCCTCTACGTCACAGCCAAAGGCAGCCCCCGGGCGCCCCATACCCATGCGGTCTTTCCGTTAGATGGCGGCCACGAGGAACTCCGCTTCCAGGACCCACGTCGGTTTGGGATGTTGTGCTACTCTCCTTCCGAGGCGGGGCTGCCCTTCGAAGCCGGCAAGCTCGGACCGGAACCCTGGGACCTGCAGCCCGCGGCGTGGCGGGCAGCCCTGGCGCGTGCTCGGCGGCCGATCAAGGCTCTGCTCCTCGATCAGCGGGTCCTGGCCGGAGTGGGCAACATCTACGCCGACGAATCGCTGCACGAGGCCAGGCTGCACCCGGGACGGCTGGCCTCGGAGCTGGTGCGGAGCGAGGCTGAACGGCTGCTCCAAGCTGTCCGCCGGGTCCTCCATCGAGCCATCGAGAAGCACGGCTCCACGATCCTTAGCTTCCACTATGGCGACGGCGAGCGGGGCGGATACCAGCACGAATTTCGCGTCTATGGCCGGACCGGTGAGCCTTGCCGCCGGTGCGGGTGCCCGATCGTCGCCGTTCGCCTGGCCGGCCGAACCACCCATTTCTGTCCCCGCTGCCAACCCACGCCGTAGGAGCCGCGTCCCATGTCGTACCGCGGCGTGAAGAGGCTGCTGGGCGAGACCTCCCTGGAGCGGAAGTGCCGCTTCTTGTTTGGCACGGCGACCTTCCTGCTCATCACGGGCAGCTTCTGGTTCTATGCCTGGAACACCGAGAACCTGGCCTACCAGCAGGCCGAGGCCGGGGCCCGCCTCGTGGTCGGTCATGCCCTGGCGGTGTTGCACGCCAAGGTCCCCTTGCCCCCGGCGGTGGCCAGCGAGTTCGGCCCCGCCATGGTCAACATGCTCGAGTCGCTCCCGGATGAGTTTCTCGGCGAGGCCCGCTTCGACGAGGAGATCATCACGCCGAAGACCAAGGACCCCGACAAGCTCGCCCTCTATCGGCGGGCCCTGGAGGAAGGGCTGGACACGCTCGAAGCCGCCCCGGCCTCCTCGACCGAACGGCAATTCAACTTCCCCTTGCGCCTGGGCGACTCGTGCCTCAATTGCCATAAGGAACTGCAGCCCGAGGTGAAGAAAGGGGACCTGGTGGGCGTGGCCACCATCAAGATTTCGAGCAAGGACCTAGAGAGCCGCATCCATCGCAACCGGGCCTTGCTCCTGAGCACGGCGATTGTCTCGGCCCTGGCCCTCATGGGCGGGAGCTGGCTCATCGTCCGCTATGTCATCGTCAAGCCCGTGCAACACCTCAAGGACGTCAGCGACGCCATCACGGCCGGCCAGCTCAACATCCGGAGCGAGATTCAGACCGGTGACGAGTTCGAGGACCTCAGCCACGCCTTCAACCGCATGCTCCGCACGCTGGTGAGCATGCAGGACCAGCTCCGCCGGGTGAACAACGATCTGGACCGCAAGGTGGACGAACTGGCCCAGGCCAACATGGCGCTCTACACCTCGTTCCAACTCAAGAGCGACTTCCTCTCGACGATGAGCCATGAGCTGCGGACGCCGCTCAACAGCATTCTCGGCTTCGGGGAGTTGTTGGCGTCCCAGAAGATCTCCGACAAGCAGCGTAAGTGGGCGGAGAACATCATCAGCAGTGGCCGCAGCCTCCTGGCCCTCATCAACGACATCCTGGACCTGGCCAAGATCGAGGCGGGCAAGATGCAGCTCCGCGTCGAGGAGTTCAGCGTCCGGGAGGTATGCGAGGGGCTGCTCAACATGTTCCGCCCCCAGGCGGACAAGAAGAACATCGACCTCGACGCCCGAATCGACCCGGGCTTGCCGCCGCTGAAGCAAGACGCCTCCAAGCTCCAGCAGATTCTGTGGAATCTGCTCTCCAATGCGGTCAAGTTCACGCCCGAGGGCGGCCGGGTCACGCTTCAGGCCGACACGGACGGCCTGCATCTCATCTTGCGCGTCATCGATACGGGGGTCGGCATCGCCCCGGAAGATCAGGAAATCATCTTCGAGAAGTTCCGGCAGGCGGGGAACACGCTGACCCGGGAGCATGCGGGCACAGGACTGGGGCTCTCGATTGTGCGCGAAGTGGCCAAGCTGCTGGGCGGCGAAGTGAAGCTGCAAAGCGAACTGGGGCGGGGGAGCACCTTCACGGTTACGGTGCCGCTCGTGTTGAACCCGGAGCCGCGCCTGTCGCTCGACCTGACGCCGCCTCCCCCGCCGCTGCCCCGCGACGTTCGCTTCTTCGGCAGCGGCATCGTGCCCACCACGACGCCGGACGCGGCACCGGGACCGAATGGCAATGCCGCCGTCGGCGACGGGGTCAAGGAGCCCCGCACCGCGGACTAGACGCCGGGCGGTTCCGTGGCCTGGCCGGGCAGTTCGCCAAAGTGATGGGCGAGTTGGTCACGCATCATCTTGCGGGCTCGGAAGAGCCGACTCTTCACGGCAGCCAGATTGAGATCGAGCCGCTTGCAAATGGCGTCGTTGGAGAAGTCCTCGATGTCCGCGAGGATGTAGACCTCGCGGTAGAGAGGCGGGAGCTTGGCAATCGCCTCCTGGATCAGGCCACTCTGTTCGTGGAGGACGGAGGCCTTGTCGGGCGGCACGATCTTCTGACTCACGACCTTGGCGATGGGCTGGGGATGCAGCGACTGTTCATCGAGCCGCGTTTCCTCATGCTTGGCGAGTTGGGCACGCTTGCGCCGGCTGGCCAGGGCGGCATTGACGGCGATGCGGTGCAACCAGGTGCCAATGGCCGCCTCTCCCCGGAAGGACGAGAGTTTCTGCAGGGCCGTCAGCATCACGTCTTGCAAGACGTCCTCGACGTCGGTATCCGGGACGATCCGGCGCACGACGTTGCGTAGCCGGGGCAAGTGGGAGCTGAGGTCGGTGGGACTGACCGGAATGACGCGCGCGGGCCGGGCCGGCTGCTCCTCGGGGAGCAGGGGCAAGGGCGGCAAGGAGCCGGGAGCGAGGTCTTCCATTCCGTTCATTGCGAGTTGGCGGCGCGCAAGCAACCCGAGCCTGACCCGCGTCGGCTGGCCGACGGGACCGCGGTGGGTTCGGTTCAGTTTCTCAAGGCCACGTCGCTATTGTAGGAGGGGCGCCGGACCTGAAGTGAAGGAGGTGGGCGATTCGTGATCAGCAGCAATTCCTGGCCAGCCTTGAGGTCGTAGTGGGCGGCGGCGATGCGTAACGCCTCGGGGGCCCGATCCGCTAGCCGCTGCCAGTCCCGTGCCCCAATGACCAGGAAGACCTGGACCGGGGCCTGGAGCAGGACAACAGCTTCATCGTCGGAAAGCGACCGGCGAAGATGGTGGCGGGTGTAGAAGACCATGCTGGGAAGATATCGGCCATGGCAGCCCAGGAGGATGTCTCGTTCGACTTGTTGCTCATTCAAGGCCTGGGAGAGGACCTTCGGTGCCCGGGCTTCGTCAAGGGCCATCGGCACGAGCAGAGCCAGGAACAGCGTGAACATCGCCGCGCTACCTGCAAGCCAGTTCGTGGCGACACGCATCTGTCCTGCCGCCCAGGAACGCCAGGCCAGGAGACCGCCGAGCGTCAGAAGCATTCCGATCCAGGCCAGAGGCAGGAGGGCCGGCGCCTGGCGGTTTCGGAGGAAGGCTGGATCGCCCAGCCCCGAAGCGACGACGAACCCAGCCGTCACGGCAATGCCTATGCCGGCAAAGCAGGTGAGGGCCCCGCGTACGGCCCACGCCGGCAGTGTGACGGTCCCCTGCCGCCAGCCGCTCAAGACGCGGCCAAGCAGAAGAGCCAGCGGCACAAAGGCAGGCACCAGATAGTTCGGCAGCTTGGTCGCGGCCAACGAAAAGAACAGGACCCAGGCGACGAGCCACAGCCCCAAGAGCCGGGTGACAGCGTCGGTTCCGGTCGCCGGCCGTAGCCAGGCGCGCCCGGTCTCCAAGCGGTCGCCGCCGTTCGTGCTCACAGGGTCAGGGGAAAGCGGCTTGCCCCACCACAGCCAGATCAGGAAGGCCGACCAGGGCGCGGTGGTGGCGAGCATGAGCAGGGGCTGCAGCCACCAGCCGCCGCCGTGCCCCTCCATCGGATTCAGGAAGCGCCCCACGTTGTGCTGCCCGAAGAAGCCTTGCCAAAATTGGAACCGGGTCTCGATGCCGACCGCGAGATACCAGGGCAGGGCGACGGCGATGAGCAGCAAGAGGCCGGTCAGGAGGTGGCGAGACCAGAGCTGCTTGAGTTCGCGTTGCCAGATGAGGTGGAGGCCAATGATGCCCGTGGGCAGGAAGAGCCCCGCCGGTCCCTTGGCGAGGATCGCCAGCCCGGCGGTCAGGCCATAGAGGACCAGCCAGCGACTCGACCCGCGTCCCAGTGAAAACAGGTAAGTGGCCATGCAGGCCGTAATGGCGGCGATGAACAGTCCGTCCGGCGTGGCCGCCTTGGACAGGACGCCGAACATGAGCATGGTGCCGAGCATCAGGGCGGCGGCCAGCCCCGTGGTGCGGTTCGCCCAGCGTCGGCCGATCTCGTAGGTGAGCAGCAAGGTGCAAAGGCTTGCGAGGGCACTGGGCAGGCGGGCACCGAGTTCGCTTGGCCCCACGACCGCAAAGGCGGACCGCTGCAGCCAGTAGAGCAGGGCGGGCTTGTCGGGCCGGAGCACGTAGTTGAACGTAGGCACCACCCAGGTGTCGGCCGCGATCATCTCCTGCGTGCAGCCGGCGTTATGGGCCTCGTCTTCTTCCCAGAGGGCGAACCCACCGAGCCCCGGAAGAAACCAGGCTAGACCCAGGACGATCACCAGGGCACGATCGCGCCAAACGGTCCCGCTCATGACGTTTTCGCTCTGGAATCTGGGATCGCAAAATGGGCTGCTCCGAACCTGCCGGCCGCCGCCGCTTGGGTCCGAGAAACATCCTCAATTCCGGCCTTGCCCTCAGGTGAACCGTCGCCAACAATGGGGTGGGGTTGGGGCATCGCCTCGCCTGCCATTTGGATTGACCCATCCAAGGGGACGAAGTATAGTCCGACCCACGCAGTCTGCCAAGCTGAAGTCGCCGAGCCGTTAGGGAGTTACATGCCCGGGCCTTTCCTGTTGCTGGTCTTGGCATTGGCGTCGGGCGAACCGCCCGCGAACGCCGGCCGACCGCCGAGCCCGCTTGTGGCCCCGCCCTTGGACGGCCCCCGGCTGCGTGAACTGCTCTACCACCGGGAACGGCCCCAGGAACAAAGCCAGGCGGCCCTCCTACTCATTCAGTCCGATTCCCAGGAAGCTCAGGCCCTCATCCAGGACGCGCTGCGGCGGTACGACCGCACCGACGTCTTCCAGGCGGTCACGGCCGCCATCCGCGTCTGGCGCGATACCCGTTATGTTCAGCCCCTGCTCCGGGCCCTGGCTGCCGACCAGGCTCCCATTCGCCAGTTGGCCATGGACGCCCTGGCCGCTCTGGACCCCAATGCCACGGTGCGTTGGCTCTTTGCCCTGGCCGAGGATGCCCAATCGCCGCTCATCGCCCGGCAGTCGGCCGCCACGGTGCTCGGCCGCATTCCACACAACATCGCCGTAAAGGCCCTCCTGAGCCTGCGCACAAC
>CALLZJ010000020.1 GCA_937858435.1 uncultured bacterium | reverse complement strand
GTATTGGCTGAGTTCGCTGTTCGGATCGGCCAGTTGGTCCGACAGCTCCCCCAGGGCCACTCGGGTCTCGCCGCGCCGCTGTCGACTCCGCCAGCGGTCCCGCAAGACGAAGCCCACCACCTGCCGGAGCCAGTGGCGGAAGGCACCGGGCCGACCGGCATGTTCGAACTCGGCCACCTTGCGAACGACGACCAGCATCACTTCCTGGGCCAGGTCGTCGGCGTCGGCCGGTTCGAGACGGGCCTGGCGCAGCCAGCGGGCAATGAGCGGCCGGTAGACGCGGTCGAAGCGCTGCCAGGCCGGGTCATCGTCCCGCTGCCGTAAACGCTGCAGCAGGCTGAGCGAGGTTGCTTCCATGCCCGCATTCTAAACCCCGCTCGGCCCGAACGCTACTAGGCCATGTGCGCGTACACGTGCTTGGGCTCCGGCAATTGCGTGTCGCTCAGCACGTAGGTGTTCTTGCGATTGATGCCGTGGGGCTTGTTGTCGATCTGGACGGTGTACAGGGTCAGCGTCGGGTCGACCGGCTTGGTGTGGATCAACTTGCAGCCCCCACCGAGCACCACGGGATCGGTCTTGAGTTGGATCGGGCCGTTCGGCGTGCTGTAGGTCCCGGCCTTGTAGGTCGAGCTGTGCAAGAGGACCACGTCGTCGGTCCGCGGCTTGTTGTCCGTCGTGTCTGAAACGATGATCCGGACGTGGGGCTGGTCGTCGGAGCCACCGATGTCGGAGGTCACGACGCCTAGGGCATGGTCCATGCAGACTTCGAGGGCATAGCGGACGTCGCCGATCTTGAACCGCCCGCGGAGCTTGCCCGGTTCGAAGACAATGGTGCCCTGCTCGCCGTTCACTTCCTTGTAGTTCCCCACCTTGTGGTACTTGACGATCTTCTGGCCCAGGCAAACGTAGGCCACGTTCTGGGCGATCCGGGTCTGGTAGTAATCGGCATCATTCAGGTACTTTTCCTGGACGTTCGTGCTGCTCTCGAGACCGAGGCCGTTAAGCGGCCCGGAGTGCGTCCAGTCCTGCCGGTTCTGAGCAAAGCCATTAGTCTTGGGAAAGGCTTTCTGGCTCTCCTGGATTCGTGCCTTGGCTCGGTTGATCCGGCCCTGGTTGTTCTGCAAGGGCGCGGCCATCTGGCGCTTGCCGATCTGCACGGTCTCTTCGTAGGCGTTCTTGGTCCAGAGCACTGTCCCCGGGATGATGAGCAGCTTGGGGTACTTCTTGGCCAGGGCCGCCAGCTTGGCGATGACGTAGCGCTTCACATTCTGCGAGAAGAAGCGATCCTGGGCATGCTGTTGATTGGAAAAGAAGTACTCTGGCGCCAGGAAGACAAACTGTTCCTCGTCGAAGACCGGGTCGGCTTGCCGGCGGATGGTGATCGCCTGCCAGGCCGCGTCGATCTTCTTCTCAAGCTCCTCGATCTTGCTCTTGGCCTTGTCCAGGCCCTGGAGCGCTGTGGTCTTTGGTTGGTTGGTCGGCTGGGTCACAATGGCGGCATACAAACGCATGGCTTGGCTCCTCAGTGTGGGGTGACGTTTCCATCGACACCCATGAAATGGCAGCCAAGCCGACGTTTCTTTCACGACTGATGAAAAAGGTACTCCAGGACCAGAATTCTCGGGAAGACCGCGGCCAGCCCTCAGCTCCCCACCCAACGCAGGAGGTCGGGAGTCAACACGACCGGCTCCCGTGGCACGCGCTCCCAGGAGAACCGTTGCCGAAGCTCGGCGAGCGGGACCGGCCGCGGAGCTTCGAGCCAACCACACGTCCAGCCCAGGAAGCCGAGCAAACGTTCGGCGGCGACACCGGCCGCGCGGAGACTGGCGAGTCGAGCGTCGCCGTGCCGTTTGGCGAGGCGGCGCCCGTCGGGTCCGATCACCAGCGGAACATGGTAGTAGCGGGGCGGACGCAGCCCCAGGGCCATGATCAACTGCAACTGCCGGGGCGTCGATGAAATCAGGTCATCGCCCCGCACCACCTCGGTGACGCCTTGCTCCGCGTCATCCACGACGACGGCAAGCTGGTAGGCCGGCGTGTTGTTGTTCTTCCAGACGACAAAGTCGCCCATCAGCTCCCGCGGCACGGCGGTCACCCCACGCAGCCCGTCGGCGAACGTCCACTCCCGCGCCTCCGAGCGGAAACGCCAGGCAAAGGGGCGATCCAGGTGGGCAGCGTCGGCCACGCGGCGACCGGCACACAAGCCCGGGTAAAAGGGCGGCTCATGCTCGGCATGCGGGGCGCTGGCTGCCTGCTCGATGTCGGTCCGGGTGCAGGTGCAGGGATAGACCCGCTCCTGCCGTTGCAACTCGGCCAGGGCCTGTTCATAGAGCGGCAGCCGCTCCGACTGCACGACCGGCGGGCCGTCCCAGTCCAGGCCCAGCCAGCGGAACTCCTCGGCAAGGTCGGCCGCGGCTCCCACCTTGACCCGCGGCGAATCCAGGTCCTCGATGCGAAGCACCAGGCTGCCGCCCTGGGTGCGGACCGACAGCCAGGCCAAGAGGTAAGTACGGGCATTGCCCAGATGCTGGGAACCGGTCGGCGACGGAGCAAGCCGGCCCCGGATCATCGGCGCTTCCCCTCGGGCGGACGGCGTGGCTTAGCGCACGCTCAGGCTGCGGCCGAGCAGGTCATAGCCATCCGCACTGGTGATCTTGACCCGGGCGATGTCCCCGGCCGCGAGGTTCTTGCCCTTGACCTTCACGATCGGATCGATATCCGGAGCGTCGGCAGTGCCGCGGCCCACGTACCAGCCCGGGGCTTCGCCGTCGGGGCCGTCAATGATGGCCTCCAGTTCACGCCCGACCTGGGCCTTGGCCCAGGCGAAGGCCACGCCCTGCTGCACCTCCATGAGCCGGCCGCGACGCTCTTCCTTCACGTCCTCGCTGACGTGGTCCTCGAGCTTGACTGCGGGCGTGCCCGGCTCCAGCGAGTAAGTGAAGACGCCCATCCGCTCGAAACGCGCGGTCTCCACGAAGTCACACAACTCGGTGAAGTGCTCATCGGTCTCGCCGGGGAAGCCGACGATGAAGGTCGTCCGCATCGTCAGTCCCGGGACCGCCTGCCGGAGACGACCTATCAGGTCTTCCGTCTCCGCCCGGGTGACGCGCCGGGCCATCCGCCGCAAGAGCGGATCGCTGATGTGCTGTAGGGGCATGTCGATGTAGGGAATGATCTTCCGGGCGGATCCCAGCGTCCGCAGCAGTTCGTCGGTCAGGTACATCGGGTAGACGTAGAGGATGCGAATCCAGTCGAGGCCGTCAATTTGATCCAGTTGTTCGAGCAGTTCATGGAGGCGGACCCGGCCGTACAGATCGAGGCCGTAGTAAGTCGTATCCTGCGCGACGAGGATCAACTCCCGGACCCCGTCGGCGGCCAGTTCCCGCGCCTCGGCCACGACCTGCTCTATGGGCTTGGTGACGTGCTTGCCGCGCATGCCGGGAATCGCACAGAAGGTACACAGCCGGTCGCAGCCTTCTGAGATTTTGAGGTAGGCAAAGTGCCGGGGGGTGATGCGGAGCCGGGCCTGATCGTTCAGCGCCTTGATCGGAGCGGGGCGGAACAGCGTGCGCTGCTCCGTAAGTGGATCGGTCGCGGTGGGCAAGGCCAGGCTTCGCTTGCGTCCCTTGGCGGCGGGCTTGGTCGTCGCCGTTGCGGGTCGGCCTGCCAACACCTGATCGCACACGGCCGCGATCTCCTCCCGACCGAAGACCCCCACGAGATGGTCGACCTCGGGCACTTCCTGGAGCAGTTCTTCCTTCTTGCGTTCGGCCAGACAGCCCGCCACGACCACGGCCCGGACCTTGCCCTGGCGTTTGAGTTCCAGCATCTCCTCGATGACGCCGAGCGACTCCTGACGGGCCGCCTCGATGAAGCCGCAAGTGTTAACGACGACGACGTCGGCCTCTTCGGGACTGGCCTGCAGCGCGTAGCCGCTGGCCGTCAACTGCCCGAGCATGGCTTCGGAGTCGACCAGGTTCTTCGCACAGCCAAGCGTGACGAAGGCCAAACTGCCCTTGAGCGGGGCGGACATGCGCGATTCCTGCACGTTGCGGATCAAACCTTCATTATAGTGTTCCGGCTGCTGGAAGCCCGTTTCCCGAGGTCAGACGTGTATAATGGCGGCATGGCGGACACGCTGTGCGACTCGTATCACCCGCTGTATCTGGCTGGCATTCAGTTCTTCAATGCCGGCGACTACTTCGAGGCCCACGAGGTCTGGGAAGCGCTTTGGCATGAAACCGCGGGTCCCGAACGCCGCTTTTATCAAGGGCTAATCCAGACGGCCGTCGGGCTGCTGCACTTCTGCAACGGCAACCTCCGCGGCGCCCTCTCGCTCTATCGTTCCAGCCAGGACTACCTGAAGCCCTACCATCCCAGCTACCTGGGCCTGAATGTGACGGGCTTCTCGGAACAAGTCACCGCCTGCTGCGCCGATCTGCTCCACTTACCCGCGCCGTCGACCCTGGACTTCCCCGTCGACTTGGCCCCCGAGATGGAGCTGAACCCTGCTCCCTCGGCCTGGCCCGAAGACCCGCATGCCTTGCTCCCCGAAGACGATTAGGAGCCGGCCATGGCCCTCACCGCGGACGATCTCGAGGAGTTCGGCGGCATCGCCCCGCTCTTCCCCCTGCCCAACTTTATCATGCTGCCCCATGTGGTGCAGCCGTTCCACATGTTTGAACCGCGCTACCGGGCTCTGACGGCCGACGCCATCGCCGGCGACCGCTTCCTGGCCATCGCCGTCTTCGAACCCGGCTGGGAAGAAGACTACAACGGCGCCCCGCCCTTGCGGCCGATCGCTTGTCTGGCCCGCATCCTGAACCACCAGCAGACGGCCGAGGGCACCTACAACCTGCTGATTCGGGGCGTCTGCCGAGCGCGACTCGGCAAGGAACTGCTTGCATCGACGCTTTATCGCCAGGCCGAGGCCACGCCCCTCGCCGATCCCGTCGTGCCGACCACGGCCACGCTCCGGGCTGAACTGGCCGCGGCCGCCGATCCTTGGCTGCCGTCCGGCGGTCCCGCCCAAGAGCAGTTTCTCATGCTCCTCGAAAGCAATCTCTCGCTCGGTGCCTTGGTGGACGTGATCAGCTTTGCCCTGCCCGTTCCCGGCGAGCGGAAGCAACTGCTGCTGGAGACGATCGATCTCCATGAGCGGTATGCGCTCTTGCTCGAGACGCTGCGGTCCGGCCCCGAGGGTAGGACACCAGCGCCGACCGGCCCCCGCCGTTACCCTCCCGAGTTTAGCAACAACTAGGGAGGGCCAGCGGGCTCCGCCGTCACCGCGTACGGAGCCCGAAGGATTAGGTCTTGAGGGCTGCCTGCGCTGCCGCCAGCCTGGCGATCGGGACCCGGAAGGGCGAGCAACTAACATAGTTGAGCCCGAGTTCATGGCAGAAGCGGACGCTGTCCGGGTCGCCGCCGTGCTCACCGCAGATGCCGATCTTGAGATCGGGCCGGGTCCGCCGCCCCTTTTCCACGCCGACCCGCATCAGCCCGCCCACGCCGTCAAAGTCGATGGTCTGGAACGGGTCGCGGGGAAGGACTTCACTCTCCAGATAGTGGTGGATGAAGCGGCCATAGTCGTCGCGGCTGACGCCGAGCGTCGTCTGGGTCAGGTCGTTGGTGCCGAAGCTGAAGAACTCGGCCTCGGCGGCGATCTGATCGGCGGCCTGGCAGCCGCGCGGCAATTCGATCATGGTGCCCACCAGGTATTCGACCTTCATGCCCTTCTCGGCGAAGACCGCGGCCGCCGTGTCACGGACGATCCGAGCCTGCGCCTTCAGCTCCGTCACGAAGCCCACCAGCGGGATCATGATCTCGGGCAACACCTTGATGCCTTCCTTGCTCACGTTGCAGGCGGCTTCAATGATCGCCCGGCACTGCATCTCCGTGATCTCCGGGTAGACGATGCCAAGCCGGCAGCCCCGGAAGCCCAGCATGGGATTGAACTCATGCAGGGCATGGACCCGGGTCTTCACTTCGTCCACGCTGATGCCGAGCTTGTTGGCCAGGTCGAACTGGTCGGCCGTCGTCTGGGGCAGGAACTCATGCAGCGGCGGGTCCAGCGTGCGGATGGTGACCGGGTAGCCCTGCATGGCGCGGAAGATCCCTTCGAAGTCGGACCGCTGGTAGGGCAGCAGCTTGGCCAGCGCGGCGCGCCGCGCCTCCGTGGTGTCGGCCAGGATCATCTCGCGCATCGCATCGATGCGATTGCCTTCGAAGAACATGTGCTCGGTGCGGCACAGGCCAATGCCCTCCGCCCCGAAGGCGATGGCGTTGACCGACTGTTCCGGCGTGTCGGCGTTGGTGCGGATGCGCAGTTGCCGCTTCTCGTCGGCCCATTGCATCAAGAGGGCAAACTGCTGATAGACGCGCGACTGCTCCGGAGCGAGCGTCTTGCCGATGAGCACCTGGACCACCTCGCTGGGCTTGGTCGCCAGTTGCCCTTCGAGCACTTCGCCGGTGAAGCCGTCGATGCTGATAAAGTCGCCGGAGCGCAGGACGCGATCGCCTACAGAGACGCTGGCCCGTTCATAGTTGATGTCCAGGGACTGGCAGCCGACGATGCAGACCTTGCCCATCTGCCGGCTGACCAGGGCCGCATGGCTGGAAGCGCCGCCGAAGGCCGTCAGGATGCCGACGGCCGCCTGCATGCCGCGGATGTCCTCGGGGCTCGTCTCCCGCCGGACCAGAATCACCTTCTCGCCCTTGCGGCCCAAGGCTTCGGCATCTTCGGCATGGAGGCAAATCTTGCCGGCCGCCGCGCCGGGCCCGGCGTTGATGCCCTTGGTCAGCAGCCGCTTCTCCTGGATCGCTTTCTTCTTGGCGTCTAGATCGAAGATCGGCTGCAGCAACTGGTTTAGAGCGTCGGGCTCGACCCGGGCCAAGGCCTCCTCCTTGGTGATCAGCCCTTCCTCGACCATGTCCACGGCGATGCGGACGGCCGCAAAGCCGGTCCGCTTGCCGTTCCGCGTCTGCAGCATGTACAGCTTGCCCCGCTGCACCGTGAACTCGATGTCTTGCATCTCGCGGTAGTGCTTTTCCAGCTTGCCGCGAATCTCCTGCAGTTGCCGATAGGTCTCGGGCATGTCCTGCTGCAGTTCGGCGATATGCTTGGGAGTGCGGATACCAGCCACCACGTCTTCCCCCTGGGCATTGATGAGATAGTCGCCGAAGAAGACGTTCTCCCCCGTCGCCGGATCACGGGTGAAGCTCACCCCGGTGGCCGAGTCGGTGCCCATGTTGCCGAAGACCATGGCCTGGATGTTGGCCGCGGTGCCCCACTCGTGGGGATAGCCGTACTGCCGCCGATAAACGACGGCCCGATCGTTCATCCAGGAACCGAAGACGGCACCGATCGCGCCCCACACCTGTTCCATCGGGTCGGTGGGGAAGTCGCGGCCGGTGCGGCTCTTGATCGCCGCCTTGAACCGCGCGACCAGGTCCTTGAGGTCGGCCGTCGTCAGGTCCGTGTCCAGGACGATGTGCTTGGCATGCTTCACCTCGTCCATGATCTTTTCGAAGGGGTCGATCTCGTGCTTGTCCTGGGGCTTCAGACCCAGCACGACGTCGCCGTACATCTGGACGAAGCGGCGGTAGGCATCCCAGGCAAATCGCTCATTGCCGGTTAGAGTCGCCAGCCCTTCGACGGTCTGATCGTTGAGGCCGATGTTGAGCACGGTATCCATCATGCCCGGCATCGAGGCTCGAGCGCCGGAGCGGCACGAGACTAGCAGGGGATTCTTCGGATCGCCATACTTGGCCCCGACGATGGCCTCGACCTTTTTCAGGGCGGCGGCCACTTCATCCCGCAGCGTGGGCGGGTACTGCCGCTCATGGGCGTAGTACCAGGTGCAGACCTCAGTCGTCAGCGTGAAGCCGGGAGGCACTGGCAGACCGATGTTCGTCATCTCGGCGAGGTTGGCGCCCTTGCCGCCGAGCAGGCTCTTCATCTCGGCACTGCCCTCCGCCTTACCGTCGCCAAAGAAATAGACGTACTTCGCCATGATGCGCTCACACTCCGGTGGAGAGAGGGATGTCGAGGCTGGAACTGGACGTTTTTCTAGGAATCGGCGCCGCTGGTGGCCGAAGGTTCCCACGGAGTTCACACCGAAGGCGCTCCATCGAGTGCCACTGAAGGTGCTGCCGTGGCTAAGTGCCCTAAGCTCTGCCGCCAAGAACGCTTGTGCCGAGCCATAGCCTATTTAGGTATTCTCATGAAGTTGTCAAAACTTCCTGTAGACCACGCGCATTCTGGGTGTTACGCTACACTCGGGTCGCTGGCCTTCGGGTCCATCGCTTGGGCGCGTCTGTTTCTGACTGATCTCTCCCACCCGCCCAAGGGCCCCCGCGGAATCGACAGGCTGTGAGGGAATCAGCCTGTCCCAACCGTCGAACGGCGGCAAGGGTGCCGCCCGCCTCAGCAGGAACCACATCGTGACGCCCCTCGCTCCGGAGAGCCTGGTTGCCGCTATTAGCGAGCTCGATTTGCTCGAAGCCGAGCAAGTGCAAGAGCTGCGCGACAAGCTGCTGCCGCTGGGACTGGATGCTCGGGGGCTGGCCGAGTTGCTCCTGGCCCGGAGTTGGCTCACGGCGTACCAGGCCGACATGCTCCTGGCCGGACGCGGTGCCGACTTGATCGTGGGGGGCTTCCGTCTGCTCGCGCCGCTCGGCGAGGGCGGCATGGGCCAGGTCTTCAAGGCCGAACAGCGCCGGCTGGGCCGCGTCGTCGCGCTCAAGCTCATCCATCACGAGTACCTGAAAGATCGGCCCGAAGCCGTGCGCCGATTCCAACGGGAAGCGCGCGCCGCCGCCCAGTTGTCCCACCCCAACACCATTCGCATCTATGACGCCGACCAGGACGGTAAGCGCCACTTCATTGTCATGGAGTACGTCGATGGGCTGGACGTGGCCCGGCTCGTCGAGCGGGGCGGCCCCTTGCCCATCGCCGTCGCCTGCGACTACATTGCTCAGGCCGCGCTCGGCCTGCAGCATGCCCATGAACTGGGTCTGATACACCGGGACGTCAAGCCTTCGAACTTGCTGGTGACCAGGTCACCTGTGTCGGCCACCAAGCACACCAGCGGAGTGCTCCGCCGCGGTCGCGGCACGACCGAAGGTAAGGGCCTGGCGCCGGTCGCCCCCGACGCCCTCTTCTGGGAACTCCGCTCGGGCGGCGTGGTCAAGCTGCTCGATATGGGTCTGGCCCGCGTCATGCAAGCGATCGAAGCCGAATCCGGCAACCTGACGATCGAAGGCAACGTCATGGGCACGCCGGACTACATCGCGCCCGAACAGGCCCGGGATCCCCACAACGTCGACGGCCGTGCCGACATCTACAGCCTGGGCTGTGCTTTCTACTACGCCCTGGCCGGCCGCCCGCCCTTCCCCAAGAGCAGCGCCCTGGAGAAGCTGCTCATGCAGCAACTCGACCAGCCACCCCCCGTGGCCTCGGTGCGGCCCGGGGTTCCGGACGAAGTCGCTGCCGTGCTCAACAAGATGCTCGCTAAGAGTCCTTCCGAGCGGCCGCAGTCCGCCCTCGAAGTCTACGAAGCACTCACGGCCCTGCTCCCCAAGCTGCCCGTCCCCGTCGACGAGGAACCACTCCACCCGGTCAAGATGTCGGGCGTCGACATCACCCCCGTCTGCCAGGTCGGTCCCGTGGTCGTCGGGCAGCCCACGCCGCGGAATCTCACGAGTGAGCGCACGCCGCCCGCTTCCGTGCCACCCGCCCACTCAGCCCCTGATTGGCCCAGCCAGGGTCAGATCTCTCTGGCCCAGCAGCAAGAGGGCCAGGGCGACGCGCCGGCGGACGATTCCCCCTGGCCCGAGCTATCCGAGCCAGCCCTGCGTAGCTTGTCCGAAGCTCCTCGGGCCGAGCCACCTCGCCTGTGGGACCCGCCCGAGAAGCGGCCCGCCGGCGACAGTACCGTGGACGGCTCGATCGAGACGCCCCGCACCGTCGACCGCATGATCGGCGCAGGCTGGGCCAATGCCTCACTGGCCCAGACGGGTGGCAGCAGCCCGGCCGCGGACACGGTGTTCGACGGCGGACCCCGCCCACCCGAGCCGCCATTGCTGGTGTTGATCGAGGTCCACAAGGGCTGCGTGGTCTCGTTGGCCTACTCCCGCGACGGTCGGACCCTGGCCTCGGGCGGCACGGACGGTAGCGTCCATGTCTGGAACATTGACGGCAATTCCCTCCGCGAACTGGCCGTCCTCTCCTCCCGTGGCGAGGAAGTGCGGGCCCTGGCCCTGTCGCCCACCGGCACGATCCTGGCCTACGGCACCATCCGTGGCAACATCTGGATCTGGGACCTGACCGCCAAACCGCCGCAGCCCATTGAAGTCTTCCAGGGCAGCCGCGACCGCATCCTGTGCATGGCGTTCTCGCCGGACGGCCACACCTTGGCCTTTGGAGCCAACAAGACCGTCCGCATTTATGACGTGGCGCCCGGCAAGGTCAAGAAGCGTGCTGAACTCTCGGGCCACAATAACGACGTCCTCACTCTGATGTTCTCTCCCGACGGCAAGCGGCTGGCTTCCGCCGGACAGGACGAGAACGTCTGTCTGTGGAACCCCACCCGATTCTGGAGCAAGCTGCAGGGCCATGTAGCCGCCCCGAATGTGACAGCCCTGGCTTTCTCTGAAGATGGCCGCCACTTCGCCTACGGCGGCCGCGACCGCAGCTTCTTCGTTTGCGAAGTTTCCGACGAGGGGCCCCGACCCTTCGCCCGCTATACCAATTGTCACGGCGGCCTGCAGATCATGCAGTTCGAGGCCGACGGCACCGCCATCCTCACCATCGAGGACCAGGGCCATGCCGGCGTCCGCGACCTGGGAACCGGCGAGTACATCATCCATTGGCGGCTGCCCTACATCAAAGCCTACTGCTTCGCTCTGTCGCCCCAATCGCTCTGGCTCGGCGTCGGCAACACCGACGGCAGCATCGCACTCTACGACATGAATCGCTAGCCGCTCCATGCCCCGTCCCGTGCCGACCCACTCTCGGGACGGCGCTTGCGTGGCTCGTGCCGGGACCGTACAGTGAGTTACAGACCGACGGAGACTCGCGGCTCGTCCGTCGTCGCTGGGGACTCGGCATGAGTTTGGTCGAAGCCAAGCGCTTGGCGCGCTTGGCCATCGAACGCTATGGACTGGAGCCAGCCGCCGTGCAGGCGCTGCTCGCCCATTGGTGGCCCGCCCACGGCGACGCCACCCCGGACGATCTGTTGGCCGAGTTTGTCGCCGCCGGGCTTTTAACCCCTGATCAGCCCGCGCGCCTGGGCGCCGAGTTCCGCGATACCCAGATCCTCATCCCAACTTCGGACGCCGGCAGCGGGTCCGCCTCGCGCCTCCGCCGCGAGCGCGGCAAACTGGTCCTGCCGCCCAGCATCCATGGCCACGACCTGCTCCGCAAGCTCGGCGAGGGCGGGATGGGCGAAGTCCATCTCGTTCGGGAATCCACCTCGGATCGGCTCCTCGCCATGAAGATCCTCTCCCCCGCCATGGCCGAGGATCATACGCTCCTGTCGCGTTTTCAGCGGGAAGCCGCCCACTCCGTCAAGCTCGAACATCCGAACATCGTCCGGGGCTTCGGCGGCGGCTTCGACCCGGAGGCCGGCGTCCATTTCCTCTTGCTCGAACACGTCGACGGACCCAGCGTCCAGAACCTCCTCGAACACCTGGGCCGCTTTAGCCTCGGCGACTCCGTCCGCATCGCCTTGGACATGGCCCGGGCCCTCGAACATGCCCATGCCCATGGGATCATTCATCGCGACCTGAAGCCCGAAAACATCTTGCTCACCGCGGCCGGCGTGGCCAAGCTCACCGACCTGGGCTTGTCCAAGGAGCTGAACAGCTCTAGCTCTCTCACTCAAGCACGGCGCGGCTTCGGCACCCCGCACTACATGCCCTACGAACAGGCAGCCGACGCTCGGGCCGCTGATGCCCGCAGCGACCTCTACGCCCTCGGCGCGACCCTCTATCACATGGCCACTGGTGTCGTGCCCTTCGACGGTGAATCGGCTCTCGACATTTTGGAAAAGAAAGCGCTCGGCATCTTCACTCCGCCACGCTCCCACAATCCGGAGATCCCCGAGGAGCTTGAGGACTTGATCTGCCGTCTCCTGGCCCGGGAGCCCGATGATCGACCCCAGACCGCCAGCGAGGTCATCGTGGAACTGGAACGGATGAGTCTGGCCAGCCCCGTGCTCAGCTTCGTCGATCGCCGGGAAGCTCTTACCGACCCGACTATCCGCCGCCGCATGGCCAGTTCACAGCAAGTCACCCAGCCCGACGTCACCCTGGCCACGCGTTGGTACCTGGAGTTCAACGACAGCCGTGGCCGAACTCGACGCGTGCAGGCCACCGCGGCTCACATCGTCCGCAGCCTGCAGCGCAACAAGCTGCCGGCCTCGGCCCGGGCCTGCCGCGACGCTCAGGGCCCTTACCGCCGGCTCGATGAGACGCCTGAGTTCATCCCCCACGTGCAGCGCCGCCGGCCGCCGACCCCCATGCCCGGAGCCATCGTGGCGCCCGCACCCCCGGCGGTTGCCAAAAACTGGACCGCCCCCTGGTGGCTTTGGGTCGCAGGCTCCGCTCTGGTCTTCATCCTCATCCTGCTGGTGTTGCTATGGCTGACGTGACCGGCCGCGCGCTCTGGCGTGGTCGGCTCCTCGTCTTGACCGCGGCGGCACTTTGGAGCCTGAACGGCCTGTTCGGCAAACTGCTTACCAAGCCCAACCCCTGGAATCTGGGCGAGCCCCCCGTCGAGGGGCTGCACATCGCCTTTTACCGCTGCCTCTTCGCCGGGCTGCTCCTCGCTCCGCTCGTGCCCCGATCCCAAATCACGTGGCGTCCTCTCTTCCTGGGCATGATGCTCTGCTTCGCCGCCATGAACGCCATGTTCGTCTACGCCCTCACCCTGGGAACGGCGGCGACGGCCCTCGTCCTCCAGTACACCGCTCCGACGTGGATCCTCCTGCTCGGACTCTGGCAAGGACAGAAACCCCACCGTAGCGATGTCCTCGTCCTGGTCGTCGCCATGCTGGGCGTGGGGGTCATTGTGCAAGACGGCATCGCCGCCGCCTTGACCACGGGCGGGCCGCGCTTCTGGGTGGTCCTCCTGGGGCTGGGGAGCGGAATCACCTTTGGCGGGGTCCTCCTCTTCCTCAAGAAGCTCCATGGCCACCATGCCATCCTCCTGACCGTGCTCAACCAGTTTGCCGCCGCGCTGCTCGTGCTCCCCTTCGTCTTCCTCGTGCCCCAGCCCACCTGGCCGCAACTTGGCGTCCTCGTCGTGTTCGGCGTCGTCCAGCTTGGCCTGCCCTACGTACTCATGGCCCAGGGACTACGTCATATCCCAGCCCAGGAGGCCGGCCTGCTCGGGCTGATCGAACCGCTCCTCAATCCGCTTTGGGCGTACCTCGTGGCGACCGAGATCCCCGAACGCAGCACCCAGATCGGCGGCGTGCTCATTCTGCTCGCTCTGATCCTCCGCTACGCCCCCTGGCGTCGGGGTGCTGCCGTTTGGACTCGGACCGTGACGAAGACGCCTGCGGTGACCGAGCCCGCTCCGTGAGTCCACTCAGTCCACTGGGGTCTGCCCGGTCGTCTGGGCCAGGAGCAAGAAGAGCCCCCGATCGACGGCCGGCTCGGCGCGGTCGATGCGCCGCCAACCCCCGCCGTTGAGCCAGCCGGAGCCCACTCCGTCAGG
>CALLZJ010000019.1 GCA_937858435.1 uncultured bacterium | reverse complement strand
CAAGAACAACGTCAAAGTTCGGCTCGGGGTCATAGCTCGCACCGGTGGCACGACGACCTGGCTCGATTGGAACACCGAGGAGTTTCCCTACCTGGTCTCGGTGAAGTGGCCCCGGTTGGATCGCCTCACGGTCGTCGTCCAGAACCGGTTGCAGCAAGAGATGCGCGTGTTGCTGGCCGACCCCGCCAAGGGAACGACGCGGGTGGTGCACACAGCCCGCGACCCGGCCTGGGTAAACATCAACCAGAGCGTGCCCCATTGGCTGGAAGACGGCTCTGGCTTCTTCTGGATTGCCGATGGCGACCGCGGAGGCCAACTCGAATGGTATCCCGCCGAGGGAGCGTCCTCTGCCCGGTTGGTCGTGCCAGATTCAGCCGGGTTCGGGGGGCTGGTCCACGTGGACGAGGCAGCGGGGCTGGTCTACTTCGTCGACAAGAGCGACCCCACGCAACGTCACCTGGCCCGCGTTTCGTTCAAGACGCCAGACGCGCGACCCGAGCGGCTCACGGAGGAGGTCGGCATCCATTCCGCCACCTTTGCGAAGAACGGCAGCCTCTACGTTCATCGGCACACTGGACCACGCAGCCTGGGCACCAGCACGGTGCGGGCCGCCGACGGGAAGGAACTGGGGACGTTGCCGAGCGTGGCGCTGCCCCCGCCGCACTGGCCCACGACGGAGTTCCTAACCATTGGCTCCGATCCCGAGCTACGGGCCAGCATCACCCGGCCGCGGCGCTTTGAACCGGGACGTAAGTACCCGGTTATCGTGCAGGTCTATGGCGGTCCCACGGTTCAGACCGTGCAGCAATCGGCCGGCAGCCATTTCCTCCACCAGTGGTATGCCGACCATGGCTTCATCGTGGTGGCCATCGACAATCGCGGTACCCCGGGGCGGGGGCGCAACTGGGAACGCTCGATCTACGGCGACTTCGGCCAATTGCCCCTCGCCGATCAGGTCGAGGGGTTGCGGCTGCTGGGAGAGCGCTTCCCCGAACTGGACCTGAGCCGCGTCGGCATCAAGGGCTGGTCGTTCGGCGGCTACATGTCCGCGCTCGCCGTCCTTAAGCGTCCGGACGTCTTCCATGCCGCCGTTGCCGGGGCGCCGGTTTCCGACTGGGAAGACTACGACACGCATTACACCGAGCGCTACTTGGGACTGCCCAAGGACAATGCCGCGGGCTACAAGAGCAGTTCCCTTTTGCCCCTGGCCGAGAAGCTGATGCGGCCGCTGCTCCTCGTCCACGGCTCGGCGGACGACAACGTCTACTTCATCCACTCGCTCAAGCTGGCTGATGCCTTGTTCCGGCACGGCCAGCCGTTCGAGCTGTTGGTCATGAAGAACCAGACCCATGGTGTCCGCGATCCCCGGCTGCGTGAGCGGCTCGAGGAACGGACCCTGCGCTTCTTCCGGCAACATCTGATCGAAGCGCCGCGGTCCGGCCCGGCGGCGGGTCAGTAGGTGGATGGAACGGTTACCAGGGAGTCAGGGGCAGGTCGTGCTGGGCGATGAAAATGTCGGCCTCGGCGCGGGAGAACGTACCGGTGGTCGTTCCAATGGCGCGGACGCAGCTCGCTCCCAGCGCACTGCCCCAGCGTAGACAAGCGCTGGCCGGCCAGTCTTCGAGCAGGGCGTGGATAAGCCCAGCGGCGAAGGCGTCGCCGCCTCCGGAGGCGTCGACCAGTTGCGTGGGGTAGGTGCCAGCCCGCCAACGTTCCCGCTCATCGGCCCAAACCACACCTTCGGCCCCGAGCGTGATCGCTACCCGGCGAGCACCCATTTCCCGGAAGCGTAAGGCCTGCTGCCGGGGGTCGGACTCGCCCAGGATCAGTGCGGCCTCGTCCTGGTTGGGTAGGAAGGCGTCGGTCAGGGGCAGCACCTTCTCTAGCGCCGCCTGCCAAGGGCCAGCGCTGGGGACGGCCACATCGAGCACGGTCAGGACGTTCGCGGACCGGGCCACGGTGAACAACTCCGCCAGGTGCTCAGGCTCCAGGCGGGCCATGAGCAGATAACCGCCGACGTAGAGCAGCCGCGCCCTGCGGACCTGGTCCGTGTCGACGTCGGCGGCGGTGAAATCGGCGTTGGCCCCGAAGTGATGGATGAAGCGGCGATCCTGGCCCGCGACGTTGATGATGAGCGTCTGGCTGGTCAGGCGTCCGGGCGTGACAGTGAGGCCGCTGGTTTCGAGCCCGGCCTCGGCCAGCATCTGCGCGAGCACCCGGCCCCAGACGTCGTCGCCAACCCGGCCGACCACCCACGGGGCCAGACCGAGCTTGGCGAGGTTGACCGCCACGTTGGCTGCACAGCCGCCGAGCGTGAGCAACATGCTGTCGCTCATCACGAGTTCGCCAGCCGTGGGCATTCGGGCAATGGGGGCACAGACGTGATCCGCGACCACGATGCCGGCACAAAGCACGTCGCCTTGGGTCATGGACCGTCCCCCATCCGAGTGGGTGGGTTGCGGCCGACTCGGAGTCCTGCGGCCGCGGCCGAGCACTACTCGCGGAGTTGGTTGCGGGCCCGCTCCAATTCCTGGATCAGCGGGGTCAATGTCGTCTGGGAAAAGGAGCGATCGATCTGGTCGGCGACGCGCTTGGCGGCCCGGGCGAAAGTAATCGCCTCGTCGTAGCTGGCCAGCCGTTTGGGGCGGGGGTCGGCGGCCCGCTGGGCGTACTTGCGGAGCAGGATGGAGGCATAGTAGGCATGCAGCCGGACATCCGCGGAGTCGGGGTTGTACTGCAGCATCCGCCGCACCCGTTCGATGTACTGTCCTTCCAGCTCTTCCAGCCGGCGGCGATCGGCGTCCGTGGGCTGGGGCTTGTTGGCCAAGTCGCTGACTTGCTTGAGGAGCACGACGGCTGCATGCTCGCTGGCCTGCGCCTTGATGTGGGGAGCCATCGTGAGATTGAAAGCCTCTTCGGCATCCTTGAGGGCCTGCTCGAAATCGTCCTTGAAGATGCTGAGAATCAGCGTGCTGCGAAGCAGGACCAACTGAGCATGAATGGGCCGGCGTTCGGTGGCCGCGGAAGGCAACGAGATCTCGATCAGCTCGCGAACCCGACCGGCGTTGGCGATCTTGAGTTCTTCGTCCTGGGTGCGGAGTAGGAGTTCAGCCACGTTCAGCACCAGGGCGGGCCCTTGCTTCGGATCACGAGCAGCCTTACGGAGGGCCTCCATCGCCTGGTCGTACTGGGCTTGGGCCAGCCGCAGCCGACCGAGCCAGAAGTTGGCCTGCAAGTGGTCCGGGTCGAGTTCGAGGGCGGCCCGCAGGTTCTTCTCGGCCAAGGCCAGCCGATCGAAGGAGCCGCCGTCGTCGGCATACCAGCGGACGTAGAGGCGGCCGAGGGCCACGTGGGCGTCCAGGCCGCTGCCGAAGCGCAGCCGCAGGAGTTCGTTGTAGGCCTGTTCCGCCTTGGGGTAGTTCTCCTTCTTGTTGACTTCGAAGCCCTTCCAGGCCATCCGCTCGAAGGCAATGCCCAGGGCGTTCCAGGCCAGGTCCAGTTCGCGCGTCACGGCCACGGCGGCCTGTGCGTCGGCAAGTGAACGGCGATAGGCTGCTTCCCGCTCCGGCAAGGCCGGCGTGTTGTCACCGAACTGGCCGTGGGCGTTGCTGCGGGAGATGTAGAAGTAGGCTAAGTCGAGCTTCGAGGCATTCTGCCCCGTGGCCCGGCGGATCGCTTCATCGAAGTCGGCGATCGACTGTTGCAAGCGCTCCATGGCCTCTGCCGGGAGCGCTGATCGCTGCACTTGCTCAAATCCATGGAAACCACGCAGGTAGTAGCCGCCCGCGAAATCGGGGTCGGCCTGAATGGCGGCCTCGGCATCCGTTGCCAGTTGTTGCCAGTCGCTCTCCTTGAGTTGGTCTGTACCCAACATGACGAGCGACATGCTGCGGGCGGTGTAAAGTTCGGCTCGTGCTCGCCGCTGGCTCTCGGGCTCGAAGCGGAGGGCCACTCCGTAGGCCGCGGCCGCCTCGCGGTGCGGAGTGAGGCCGCTCGGGAACTGCCACTTTTCGTAGGGGTTGTCGCGGAGGAGCTTACCTTTGCTCGCCCAGAGGGCCGCTGCCGCGGACCGTAGTTCGGGCGAAGCGTTCTGTGGCAGCCGCTCCGTGCAGGCTAGGGCGGGAGCATAGACCAATTCGAACAGCGGGACCGGTTCGAGTTCATGGACTGTGGTATCGTCGCGCAACAACTTGACCAACTCGACCCAGGTGGGCAAGGCGGCTGAGGGGTCGACGCCAGATTGGGAGCGAGCCGCCGCCAGCAGGACGCAAGGCACAACGCTACGTCCTTGGGGCAGCTTGAGAAGCTCCGAACGATGCTCTGGAGCCGCAAGAGCGAGCAAACGCTCCCGGTCGGCCTTGGAGTCTTCGTTCAAGAGAACCAGGTGCAGAGGTGCAGCCGGGGGCGGGCTTTCTTGAACCGTGGGCGGCCAATCGCTGGCCCGTTGTAACCAGGCCTGGTCATTCCGATGGGCCGACGTCTTCAGCGTCAGCGTCTTGGGGTCGACACTGAGCCGCAGCGTTTGCACGGCATCCTGGAAGATGACCAGGGCCCGTTGACGACGGAAACCTGCCACCGAGAGGGCATCGAGTTGAAGGGCCCGATCAAGCGACTTGGCTGCGGGGATCGGCTCGTTTGCTTGCTGATGGACCCGGGCCCGAACGTATTGCTGGTAGGCCTGCGGCGAGGATGAGGCGGTCCGGGCCAGCGACTCCTCGATGAGGGCCATCGCCTCGACGACGTTGCCAAGGCCCTCAAGCAGACACTCGGCACGAAAAGCCAGGAGGTGGGGCGTGGCATACTCCGGTGGGACGGCGGCGAGTTGCTCGGACAGGCGGGCGAAATCCTCGGGTTTCTCGACCTCGCGGATCAAACGCGTGATCTTCGCCTCTAGCCACGGAGCGAAGTCCGGATCGGCAGCGCGCTTCTCACCCAGGATCAACGGATCGGGCGGCATGATCGGCGTGGTGGCGATCGTCGGGGACGGGCGTGGCGGAACCACGCTGGTCGTCGGCAGTAGGTCCGTCGGCGCAGGGGAAGTCGGTGGGCGTGCCTGGGTCGGCT